>NZ_CADEAU010000154.1 GCF_902825405.1 Micromonospora maritima
CGCCACCCCGGCCGCGCCGGCCAGCGCCCGGGTGAGTTCCTGGGCCGAGGCGTCGCCCGGCCGGGTGGCCGGTGGCTCCGGCCCGACCAGCGGTTCGAGATCGGCCACCACGGCGTCCACGTCGCCGGAGAGCCGGCGCAGGGCGGCCTGCCGTTCGGCGACCGTGCGCTCCAGCTCGCCCCGCAGCCCGTCCAGCCCGGCCGGATCCACCGCCACGGTGGGCAGCAGTGGCACGCCGCCCAGCCCGTCGGCGTCGAGCAGCCGGCGCAGGTCGTCGAGGACCCGGGGCAGCTCGGTCGGGGGCAGTCGGTCGGCCTGGTTGAGCACCACGACGGTGACGTCCTTGTGCCTGTGGAACTCGCGCAGGTAGCTGGTGTGGATCACGCGGTCGGCGTACTTCTGCGGGTCGACCACCCAGACCACCAGGTCGACCAGGCCGAGCAGCCGGTCGACCTCCAGCCGGTGGGTGTGCTGGACCGAGTCGAAGTCGGGCAGGTCCAGCAGGACGAGCCCGTGCAGGGTCGACTCGTCGTCGCCGTCGAGCGGGCTCTCCCGGACGAACCGGTGACGGGGCAGCACCCCGACCCAGTCGAGCAGCCGGACCGCGCCGTCGAGCGGCCCCCAGACGCAGGCGTGGGTCACGCCGGTGGTCGGGCGGCGGACGCCGACCGGCGAGAGGTCCATCCGGGCCAGCGCGTTGAACAGGCTGGACTTGCCGCTGCCGGTCGCGCCGGCGAGGGCGACCACGGTGTGGCGCCCGGAGAGGGCGAGCCGGTCACCGGCCCGCTCGACCACGGTGTGGGCGGCGACGAGCTGGGCGTCCGGCACCTGGCCGTCGACCGCGCCGAGGAAGCGCTGGACCGCCTGCAGGCGCGCGATCAGGACGTCCGGGTCGACCCGCTGGTCGCCCCGGAACGCCTCGCGCATCCGTCCCACGATGTTGCTCATGCACGACCGTCCTGCTCGGTGGTGGGCAACGCGGGGCGGTCGGCGCGGGTCAGGCCGCTGCGGTGCCGGGCCCGCTCGACCTCCACGGCGGCCCGCCGCAGCGTCCCGCCGGCACCCGCGGCCGGGCGGGCCGCTTCGGTACGGGCGAGGAACCGGCCGGCCTCGTCGGCCAGCAACGCGCCGACCCGGTCGAGCAGGTCCACCCGGGCCGTGCGGGCCAGGTTGCGCACCGCCTGGTCGCCGAAGATGGCCTGGAGCACCGTCTGGCCCGCCACCGCCGTGCCGGTGCCGGCGGCCACCTCCAGCCCGGTCGGGATGAACGCGGTGGAGGCGAAGACGCCGATCATGACGGCCAGGCCGGTGGCGTTGACCGCGTACGCGGCCGTGCGGGCCACGAACCGCCGGTCCGCGCCCTCGACCCGGACCAGTTCGAGCACCCCGCGCTGCCAGTCGCGGACGAGTTGCTCGGCGCGGGCGGGCAGGTCGGCCGAGGCGTGCGCCAGGTCCGGCTCCAGCAGCGCCGCGCCGGCCGGGTGCGCCTTCCAACCCGTGTACGCGTTCTCGGCCGCCTCCGCGGCCACCCCGCGCAGCAGCGTGACCAGTTGGGACTCGATCGCCGTGCGCAGCTCGGCCGCCGGGGCGGGCCGCCCGGTGACCGCCGCGACGACCCGGTCGCGCAGCCGACCGATCCGCGCCTCCAGGCTGCGGAAGAACTCTCCGGTGCCGACGAACTCCTGCCAGCGGGCCAGCACCTCGCCGCGGAGCAGTCGGCCGTCCTTGAGTCCCTGGTCGACGGTCCGCTCGGCGCCCCGGTAGGCGGCCCGGACCCGCTCGTCCAGCGCGTCGGCTGCGGTGGCCTGCTCGTCGGCGGCCTCGGCCAGCGCCTCCACCACCGGGTGCAGGGCGGCCAGCGCGCCGTCGAGCGTCTGCCGGACCACCGCCGCGCGGGCGTCGGCGTCGGCGGCGAGTCGCGCGAACCAGCCGCTCAGCGGGGCGGTCATCCGGTCGGGCAGCAGCCCCTGCCCGTCCACCCACGTCTCCGGCAGCACGAACAGCGGCGCGGCGCCCAGGTCCTGCGAGGCGAGCATCTCCGACAGGTGCGCGGCGATCTCGTCGGCGGCCTCCGGCGGGACCCGGTCGAGCACCATGGCGACGGCGGTGCCCCGGGCCCGGGCGCTGCGCAGCAGCTCCCACGGGACGGCGTCGGCGTAGCGGGCGGCAGTGGTGACGAACAACCACAGGTCGGCCGCGGCCAGCAGTTGACCGGCCAGCGCCCGGTTGGCGTCGACCACCGAGTCGATGTCGGGCGCGTCCAGGAAGGCCAGGCCCGGCGGGAGCGCCGGGGCGGTGACCAGGTGCAGGGTGCCGGGCTGCTCGCTCGGCTCGGTGGTGCGGGTCAGGCCGGGCAGCAGGGTCGGACGGGTGAGCGGAGTCGGTTCGGTCACGCCACGAACAGTGACCGCATCCGCGCGCTGCGTCGATCGTTGTCCACAGGCGCGGTGCGCCGTGGCCAGCCTTGTCCACAGGACTCGGCCGGTTTTCCACAACTGGCCGGTAACCGTGTCGGATACGCGACGGGGGAGGGGAGGCCCGGCGGCCACCCCTCCCCCGCGCGACCCGGACGGGTCAGACCTTGGCCTTGCCCAGGATGCGGTTCACTGTTGTGCCGCACACCGGGCACTTGCCCTTGGCCATGTTCATGCCGGTCTTCGAGACCTCCACGTGCCCCTCGAAGTCCCGCTTCTCCTTGCACTTCACGCAGTAACCGTTGTAGGTCTGGGCCTGGTCGGCCACGGTAGCCTCCTCGTCTCGTCCACCGGTCTCCCGGCGGGTCTCCCGGCGGCGGGCCACGGGTGGCTCCGGCGCCGGGGGTTCTCGCGATCAGTCACCTGACCGCTGGTTGGCGGACCCTACCCAGGTCTGGGCGGTTCCATGTCAGCTGCACGCCGACTCTGTGAGCAAGTCGACGGCAAGAGTGTGCACGCCGGGTTACGTCGGATAAGTCAGTTTCGCGGGGACACGCCGGTTAAATACGCTCAGATCCCCTTCGGGTGGCACCCAGCGCCGACGACCCGTGGTAGATCACCTAACGTGGCGGACGGTCGTCAGGTGATGGTCAACTTCCGTCGCAAAGAATTTTTTCAGGACTCCTGACAATCAACCGCCATTTTCCGGGCGCGTGTCGTCGTGTTGACTCTTGCGGAGTCCTGGTCAGTACGCATTAGCTTTCCCTCGTGACAGTCAACCGAGGCTGCGCGGGTCGGTAATGGCCGGGACGCGGAAGCCCGTCGTCGAGGTGCGGCGCAGCCAGCGTCGGCGACGCACGGTGTCCGCGTACCGGGACGGGGAGCGCGTCGTCGTGCTCATCCCGGACCAGTTCTCCCGGGCCGAGGAGAGCGAGTGGGTCGACCGGATGCTGGCCCGCCTCGCCGCCCGCGAGGGCCGGCTGGCCCGCTCGGACGCCGAACTGCTCGCCCGCGCCGCCCGTCTGATCGGGCTCTACCTGCCGGAGCACGCATCGGTTGCCGCGCCGGCCAGCGTCCGGTGGGTGACCAACCAGAACGGCCGCTGGGGCTCCTGCACTCCCGCCGACCGCACCATCCGGATCTCCCACCGCATCCAGGACATGCCCGAATGGGTGATCGACTACGTGCTCCTGCACGAGTTGGCGCACCTGATCGTGCCGAGCCACAACGCCGAGTTCTGGGCGCTCGTCGCCCGCTATCCGCGCTCCGAGCGCGCCCGCGGCTACCTGGAGGGCGTGGCCGCCACCGCCGGCGTCCCCTGACGCCCCCCGCCGCCCGTGTCTCGCCGCCCCCGCCCGTGTCTCGCCTCTCGCGGTCTCGCCTCTCGCGGTCTCACCCTTCTCGGTCGATCATGAAGTTGGCGGCGTCATCGGTCCGATTTGTTGCAGCCAACCTCATGATCGACGTTGTCGGTCGAGTGCGCGTTCGGGGGCGCGTGCGAGAGGGTGCGTGGGCGGGCTTGATCCACTCCAGTTCGGCGAGGTGGCGGTGTCGCGGTGGGTGGGATGGGACCACCTCCCCGAGCTTGCGGTCGACCGCACGGATCTTGGAAGCTGCCGGCCCCTCCGAAGGCCTTTTCGTTCCAAGATCGGCCAGCGGGGGAGCTCGGTGTCTCGCCGAGGGAAGTGGGCGGGTGGGTCGGGAGGGCGGGTCGGTCGTACGGGCGGCTGGGCGCGGGGTGGGTGGAGGCGGACGCTAGGGTCGCCTGATGGCGCGACGTGTGGTGGTGGCGTTGCTCGGCCCGGTGAGCTGGTCGCCGCCGGGGATCGAGCCGGCACGGTGGCGGACCGCCCTGGCCGAGGACGTGGTGGACCTGTTGGCCACGCTCAACGAGGTGGAGACCGCGGTGGCGGTGACCCCGGAGGACCGCTGGCTCGCCGACGCCGTGGTCTGGCCCGGCACCCCGGTGTACGAGGTGGCCGAACCGACGCCGAACGCGGTGTTCGCGGCCCTCGCCGGCGACGACAGCCCGGCCTTCGACCAGGTGGCCGTGGTCGCCGCCGACGCCCCGGACGTGCCCGGGCTGACGCTGGGCAAGCTGCTGCGGCCGTTGTCCTCCCGGCCGGTGGCGGTGGCGCCGGTGGACGGGGGTGGACCGGGGCTGCTGGGGGTGGCGGCACGACTGCCCGTACCGGCGTGGTTGCCGGCGGTGCACCTCGACACGACCTCCCCGGCCGAGGTGCGGCGGGCGGCCCCGAGCCCGGGGGAGGTGGCGGTCGGTGCCGGCTGGCGCCGGCTGCGCGGACCCGCCGACCTGGCCACGCTCGACCCGGCCGTCGAGGGCTGGGAAGCCACCCGCGCCCTGCTGTCCGGCCGCCCCGCCTGACCCCTACCGCCTACCGCCGCGCACCCGGCCCCTCCAAGATCGACGAGGCGGGACGGGCCCGCACGGTGCAACCCGTGCGGGCCCGTCGCGCGTACCGGGGTCAGGACTTGTCGTCGTCCTGGCCCGGGGTCGGCTCCTCCGGCGCGCCCGGCGCGGTGAAGTCGAAGTTCGCCAGTTCCTCGTCCAGGTCGCTGCTGGTGGCGGCGAACGCCTCCGGGGCGGCGAAGTCGTCGTCCGAGGGGAGCAGGTCGGGGTGGCCCCAGATCGCGTCCCGGCCGGCGATGCCGCGGTGCTCGGTCAGCGCCGCCCAGAGCACCGTCGCCTCGCGCAGCCGGCGCGGCCGCAGTTCGAGGCCGACCAGGGCGGCGAACGTCTGCTCGGCGGGACCGCCGGCGGCACGGCGGCGGCGGAACGCCTCGCCGAGGCGTACCACGTTGGGCAGGCGGTCACCGGCGGCGCTGTCCACCACGTGGCACACCCAGCCCTCGACCAGGGCGAGCACGGTCTCCAGCCGGGCCAGCGACGCCTTCTGCGCCGGGGTGTCCTCCGGCGTGAAGATGCCCTCCAGCGCGATCGCCTGCATCGACTCCGGGTCGGTCGGGTCGACCCGGCCCATCGCCTCCTCGATCGCCTCCCGATTGACCCGGATGCCGGCGGCGTAGTTCTCCACCGCCGTGAGCACGTGCCCGCGCAGCCACGGCACGTGCTGGAACAGCCGCTGGTGGGCGGCCTCGCGCAGGGCCACGTAGAGGCGTACCTCGTCCTCGGGCAGCTCCAGGCCCTCGCCGTAGGCCTTGATGTTGGCCGGGATCAGCGCGGCGGTGCCGGCGGGACCCAGCGGCAGGCCGATGTCGCCGGCGGAGAGCACCTCGGCGGCGAGCGAGCCGAGCGCCTGGCCGAGCTGGCCGCCGAAGAGGGCGCCGCCCAGCGTGGCGACCATCGACTGCATCGGGCCGAGCTGTGCCCGCGCCTCCGGCGGCACCAGGTCGCCCATCGCGCCGACCATCCGGCTGGCCACCGGGTCGCAGAGCTTGCGCCACACGTCGAGCGTCTTGAAGATCCACTCGTTGCGGTTCCACGCCACCGACGTGCGGATGCCGGAGGGCCACGAGGTCGCCGGCTCCAGCCAGAGGTCGGCGATCCGCAGCGCCTCCTCCACCGCGTTGCGCTCGAACGGCGAGACCGCCGGGTCGCCGGCCGCGGCGAGCTGGCTCGCGGCCACCTGCCGGGCCAGGTCCCAGTTGACCGGACCGCTGCCCGGCGCGGACAGCAGGTGCTGCAACTGCGACATGAACTGCTGCATCTGCGCGGGATCGTTGGGGTCTGGTGGTTGACCACCCGGGAGCGCGAAACCGAACGGAATATCAGGCACGACGTCTACGGTACGCGGGCCGCGCCGCAGGTCGTGCTCGTCGGCGTTGCGCTGAGGGCGAAGTCCACCGGTCACCGCGCCGGACGGCGCGGGACGGATCGGTACGCTCTGGCGCATGAGACGTCGCGGCGTGACCGTCCTGCTCGGTGCCCTGCTCACCGCCCTGCTCAGCGTCGGCGTGCTGAGCGTGCCCCTGCCGTACGTGGTGCTCGGCCCCGGTCCGACGGTCAACACGCTCGGCAGTGAGAACGGCAAGGAGATCATCCAGGTCAGCGGCCGCGCGACGTCGACCTCCGCCGGCCAGCTTCGTCTCACCACGGTCGGCGTGCAGCCCACCGTGCGGCTCCGGTCGGCGCTGGCCGGCTGGTTCTCGTCCGACGAGGCGGTGGTGCCGCGCGAGCTGGTCTACCCGCCGGGCGAGTCGCAGGAGGAGGTCGAGAAGCGCAACGCGGAGGACTTCCAGAACTCGCAGACCAGCGCCGAGACGGCGGCCCTGCGGGAGCTGGGCTACCCGATCAAGGTGCTGGTCAAGGCGGTCACCCCGGGCGGGCCGTCGGTGGACGCGCTGCGCGCGGACGACGTGCTGACCTCGGTCGACGGCGCGCCGGTGACGAGCGCGGCCAAGCTCACCGAGCTGATCCGGGCCAAGCCGGCCGGCACCGCACTGAAGATCGGCTACACCCGGGGCGGCGCACCGGGCACGGCCACGGTGACCAGCCGTGAGCAGGACGGCCGTCCCCGCATCGGGGTGGAGATCGACCAGCAGCAGCCGCACCCGTTCACCCTCAAGATCGACCTTGGGGACATCGGCGGGCCGAGCGCCGGACTGATGTTCACCCTGGGCATCATCGACAAGCTGGAGCCGGCCGACCTGACCGGCGGCCGGGTCATCGCGGGCACCGGCACCATCGACGACGAGGGCCGGGTCGGCCCGATCGGCGGCATCGCCCAGAAGCTGGTCGGCGCCAAGGACGCCGGCGCGAAGGTCTTCCTGGTGCCCGCCGACAACTGTGCCGAGGCGGTCCGCAACCCGCAGCCCGACCTGCCGTTGCTGAAGGTGGCGACGTTGGACGACGCGCTCACCGCACTGGAGAAGCTGCGTGCCGGAGGTCAGCCGACCCGCTGCTGAACCCGGCCGCCGGCGGCCCCGCGCGATCGTGACGTGACCTTGACCCGACGTGTTCAGGAACACCCCGTACTCTGGGGTCCCTGGTCGGAGCCGATCACATCGAGCGTGCGGAGCCAACAGTGGTCATGCGTAGCAGTCCCCTGCCGAGGATGAGCCGGCGCGGACGCGTCACCATCGGGGTCCTGGTCGGGGTGTTCGTGCTGTTCACCCTCCTCGGTTGGGGGGTCAACGCCTGGACCGACTGGCTGTGGTTCGACGAGGTCCGCTACACCCAGGTCTTCACCGGCGTGCTCGCCACCCGGCTGCTGCTGTTCCTGGTGGTCGGTGTCGGCATGGCGCTGATCGTCGCCGGCAACCTCTGGCTGGCCTACCGGCTGCGGCCCCGGATGCGTCCGCACTCGGCCGAGCAGGCCACCCTGGAGCGCTACCGGATGCTGCTGAGCCCGCGGCTCGGCACCTGGATCGCGCTGGCCTCCGCCGTGGTCGGGCTCTTCGCCGGGCTCTCCGCGCAGAGCCGCTGGACCCAGTGGCTGCTGTTCCGCAACGGTGGCGACTTCGGCGTGAAGGACCCGGAGTTCGGCGTCGACGTCGGCTTCTACGTCTTCCAGCTCCCGTTCTGGCGCTACCTGCTCGGCGTCGGCTTCACCGCGGTGGTGCTGGCCCTGCTCGGCGCGCTGGCCGTGCACTACGTGTTCGGCGGGGTGCGGTTGCAGGGCGTCGGCGACCGGATGACGAACGCCGCCCGCGCCCACCTCAGCTCGCTGGTCGCCGTCTTCGTCCTGCTCAAGGCCGTCGCGTACGTGCTGGACAGACGCGCGATGCTGCTGGAGTACAACGAGGGCGCGAAGCTCTACGGCGCCGGGTACGCCGACGTGAACGCGTTGCTGCCGGCGAAGGAGATCCTCGCCTGGATCTCCGTCCTGGTGGCCGTCGCGATCATCGTGTTCTCCAACGCGGTGATGCGGAACCTGGTCTGGCCGGGCATCTCGCTGGCCCTGCTCGGTGTCTCCGCGGTGGCGATCGGCGGCATCTACCCGTGGGCGGTGCAGACGTTCGAGGTGAAGCCGAGCGCCCGCGACAAGGAGGCGCCGTACATCGAACGCAGCATCGAAGCCACCCGGTCCGCGTTCGGCCTCAACGCCACGAAGACGACGCCGTACGCGGCGAGCAACCTCGTGCCACCCGCCAGCCTGGCCACCGACACCTCGGTCGTCCCGAACGTCCGGCTGCTCGACCCGCAGCTGGTCTCCGAGACGTACACCCAGCTCCAGCAGGTCCGCGGCTTCTACGACTTCGGCTCGAAGCTGGACATCGACCGCTACGCGGTCAAGGACAAGACCTCCGACTACGTGGTCGGCGTCCGTGAGATCAACTACGGCGAGCTGACCGACCAGCAGAACAACTGGATCAACCGGCACACCGTCTACACCCACGGGTACGGCCTGGTGGCCGCGCCGGCGAACCAGGTGGTCTGCGGCGGTCAGCCGTACTTCGTCTCCGGCTTCCTCGGCGAGAAGGCGCAGGAGGCGTGTTCCTCGCCGACCGAGGAGATCCCGGCCCAGCAGCCGCGGATCTACTACGGCGAGCGGATGGAGGACGACGACTACGCGATCGTCGGGCAGACCGGTGACCGCAACGTCGAGTTCGACCGGCCCACCTCCACCGGCGGCGAGCAGTACTACACCTACACCGGCGAGGGCGGCGTCAAGATCGGCTCGTTTTCCCGGCGGCTGCTCTACGCGATCAAGGAGCAGGAGTCGAACTTCCTGCTCTCCGAGGCGGTCAACGAGAACTCGAAGCTGCTCTACGTGCGCAACCCGCGCGACCGGGTGGAGAAGGTCGCGCCGTTCCTCACCCTCGACGGCGACCCGTACCCGGCGGTGGTGAACGGCCGCGTCCTGTGGATCGTCGACGGCTACACCACGGCGGCGACCTACCCGTACGCCGAGCGGGTCAACCTGCAGGCGGAGACCACCGACGAGCTGACCGGCCGGGGCACGTTCCAGCTCGCCCGGGAGAACGTCAACTACATCCGCAACTCGGTGAAGGCGACGGTCGACGCGTACGACGGCACGGTCAAGCTCTACTCGTACGACGACACCGACCCGGTGCTGAAGGCGTGGAACAAGGCGTTCGGCGGTGACCTGGTGCTGCCCAAGGGCGACATCCCGGCGGAGCTGGCCGCGCACTTCCGCTACCCGGCCGACCTGTTCAAGGTGCAGCGCAACCTGCTCACCAAGTTCCACGTCACCGACCCCGGCGACTTCTACTCCGGCCAGGACTTCTGGCAGGTGCCGAACGTGCCGGACGCGCCGGACAGCGGGCAGAAGCAGCCGCCCTACTACCTGTTCACCCAGTTCCCCGGGCAGGAGGGGCCACGCTTCCAGCTGACCTCCGCGGTCACCCCGAACGGGCGGCAGAACCTCGCCGCGCTGGTCTCCGGCTCGTACGTGGACGGGCAGCCGCGCCTGGAGGTGCTGGAGCTGCCGGACCAGACCCGGATCTCCGGGCCCGCGCAGGTCCACCAGCAGATGACCAACAACGGCGACATCCGGCAGCAGCTCAACCTGCTCTCCTCCAACCAGGCCCAGGTGCAGTACGGGAACCTGCTGTCGCTGCCGTTCGCCGACGGGATGCTCTACGTCGAGCCGGTATACGTGAAGAGCAGCAGCCAGGACGCGTACCCGCTGTTGCAGAAGGTGCTGCTCTCCTACGGTGACGGCGGCTCGTACGTGGTGCTCGCCAACAACCTCGGCGACGGCATCAAGCAACTCGTCGAGCAGGGCAGACGCGCCCAGACGGGCACGCCGCCACCGTCGGGCGACAACGAGGGCACGCCGCCACCGCCGTCGACCGGGGGCACGAACACCCCGCCGCCGCTCACCGGTGAGCTGGCCCAGGCCGCCGGCCAGGTGCAGGCGGCGATCGCCGAGGTCAAGGCCGCGCAGACGTCCGGCGACTTCGAGCGGTACGGGCGGGCGCTCAAGGCGCTCGACGAGGCGATGGCCGCCTTCCAGCGGGCCCAGGCGGCGGCCAACGGGTCGGCCGGCCCGGCGCCCTCGGGCAGCGCCTCGCCGTCCGCGCCGGCCTCACCCTCACCCTCACCGAACGGCTGACGCCGAGCGACACCACGAGCCCGTGGTCCGGGACCCGCAGCGGTCACCGGATCACGGGCTCGTGTCGTGTACCGGACTTCCCGGCCGCAACCCGGCACCCCGCTCCGCCGTCAACAGAACAGGTGGACGTGAGGGGAGGCGGGAGGGCAGATGCGCGACGCGAACAGCTTCGACGACTTCTACCGCAGCACGTCGGGGCGGGCGCTCCGGTACGGCTACGCGGTGGCCGACGATCCCGCCGAGGCCCAGGACCTGGTGCAGGAGGCGTACGCCCGGGCCTGGCGGCAGTGGGCGAAGCTCGCCGGCCATCCCGCGCCGGAGGCGTGGCTGCGGCTGGTGATCAGCCGGCTCGCGACCGACCGGTTCCGGCGGCTGCGCGGTTGGCGGCTGGCGGTCAGCCGCACCGGCCCGCCCGACGACGTCGGACCACCGGGGGAGGACACCGTCCTGCTGGTGGCGGCGCTGCGGCGACTGCCGGCCCGGCACCGGCAGGCACTCGCCCTGCACTACCTGTTCGACCTGCCGGTGGAGGAGATCGCCCGGGAGGCGGGCGTCCCCGCCGGCACCGTGAAGTCCTGGCTGTCCCGTGGACGGGCCCGGCTGGCCGAGCTGCTGCCCGGTGTCGCCGCCGAGGAGTTGGAGGTCAACGATGTCGCGTGAACTGCACCGCTACTACCGCGCCCTGGCCGACGACACCGACGCGCGGGTGCTGCCGTCGCCGGACCGGCTGCGCCAGGGCGCCGACCGTCGGGCCCGGCACCGGGCCGCGCTCGCGTCGCTGGCGGT
>NZ_CADEAU010000155.1 GCF_902825405.1 Micromonospora maritima
GTCGCCCGGGCCGGCGGCGCCGTCGCCGCCCAGCTCGCCGGCCGGGTACGCCTGCTGCGACCCGCCCCGCGCTGACAGGCGCCCCGCGGTACGGCAGGATCGCAGGCATGGATCTCGGACTCGCCGACCGGGTGTACGTGCTGACCGGCGCCTCCGGCGGCCTCGGTTTCGCCACCGCCGAACAGCTCGTCGCCGACGGCGCCCGGGTGGTGATCTCCGCCCGCGACCCGCAACGGGTGGCCGCCGCGATCGAGGCGCTCGGCGATCCGGAACGGGCGATCGGGCTGACCGCCGACCTCACCGACCCCGGCACCCCGGAGCGGCTGGTCGCGGCGGCCCGGGAACACTTCGGCCGGCTCGACGGCGCGCTGGTCTCGGTCGGCGGCCCGCCCCGGGGCACCGCCGCCGAGGTCACCGACGCGCAGTGGCGGGAGTCCTTCGAGACGGTCTTCCTGGGCAGCGTCCGGGTCGCGCGCACGGTGGCCGGCGCGCTCGGCGACGGCGGCGCGATCGGGCTGGTGCTCTCCACCTCGGTCCGGGGTCCGCTGACCGGCCTCGGCATCTCCAACGGCCTGCGGCCCGGCCTCGCCGGCGTGGCCAAGGACATGGCCGACGAGTACGGTCCACGCGGCGTACGGGTGTTCAGCCTGCTGCCGGGGCGGATCATGACGGACCGCAACCGGGAGCTGCTGGCCGCCGCCGGCAATGCCGACCGGGCCCGCGCCGAGGCCGAGGCCGCGATCCCGTTGCGCCGCATCGGCGACCCCGCCGAGTTCGGCCGGGTGGCCGCGTTCCTGCTCTCCCCCGCCGCCGGCTACGTCACCGGGGTGAGCGTCCCGGTCGACGGCGGCGCCCTGCGCGGCCTGTGAGGACGGCCGAGGTGGCCTCGCGGCCGGTGGGGGCGGTTCGGTGAGCGATCGACGTCGTCCGGCCGGTGGCCGACCCGAGCCCGCGCCCGGTCCGGGCACGCCGGCCCGGCGCCACCCCCGACCCAGCCGGGAACAGCTCGCCGCCGCGGCCGACCGCCTGCTGCCCGACGTGATCGCGCCCGGGCTGGACGTGCTCTTCGTCGGCATCAACCCCGGCCTGTGGTCGGCGGCCACCGGTTGGCACTTCGCCCGCCCCGGCAACCGGTTCTGGCCGGCGCTGCACCGCGGCGGCTTCACCCCGCGCCAACTGCACCCCAGCGAACAGGACACGCTGCCCGCGCTGGGACTGGGCATCACGAACATGGTGGCCCGGGCCAGCGCCCGCGCCGACGAGCTGACCGCCGAGGAACTGGTCGACGGCGCCCGCGCGCTGACCGCGAAGGTCGAGCACTACCGGCCGCGCTGGGTGGCGGTGGTCGGGGTGACCGCGTACCGGATCGGGTTCGCCCGGCCGAAGGCCGGCTTCGGGCCGCAGCCGGAGCACCTCGGGCCGGCCCGGCTCTGGGTGCTGCCCAATCCGAGTGGGCTGAACGCCCACTTCACCCCGGAGACGCTCGGCGTCGCCTTCGGCGAGCTACGGACGGCCGTCACCGATCGGAGGTGACGCTGCCGTCCCTAGTTGGCGGCGGCGGGCGGCATGCTCTCCTGGGCGACGTACGTGCCCATCGGCACGGTGGTCACCACCGGCTCGGTCTGCTCCGGCTCGGCGTAGGGCGCCGGCGAGTCGGTGACCGCGAACTGGGTGCGGTAGAGCTCGGCGTAGAGACCGCCGACCGCCACCAGCTCGTCGTGCCGGCCGCGCTCGACGATGCGCCCCTCGTCGAGCACCAGGATCTGGTCGGCGTCGCGCACGGTGGAGAGCCGGTGCGCGATCACCAGCGCGGTACGCCCGGTCAGGGCCACCGACAGCGCCCGCTGCACCGCCGCCTCGCTCTCCGAGTCGAGGTGCGCGGTGGCCTCGTCGAGGATCACGATCGACGGTGCCTTCAGCAGCAGGCGGGCGATCGCGATGCGCTGCTTCTCACCACCGGAGAAGCGGTAGCCCCGCTCGCCGACGGTGGTGTCGAGCCCGTCGGGCAGCGCCCGCACCAGGTCGGCGACCTGCGCGCCGGCCAGCGCCGCCCAGATCTCGTCGTCGGTGGCGTCGGGCTTGGCGTAGCGCAGGTTCTCCCGGATCGTCTCGTGGAACAGGTGCGAATCCTGCGTCACCACCCCGATCTCGTCGCGCAACGAGGCGAGCGTCGCGTCGCGCACGTCGACTCCACCGACGAGCACCTGGCCGTCGGTGACGTCGTAGATCCGGGAGATCAGCATGGACAACGTCGACTTGCCGGCGCCGGACGGGCCGACCAGGGCCACCATCTGCCCCGGCTCGACGGCGAACGAGACACCCTTGAGCACCGGCTCGTTGACCGTGCGGTCGAGCGTGGTGACCTCCTCCAGCGAGGCCAGCGACACCTCGGCGGCGGTCGGGTAGCGGAACCGCACGTCGCGGAACTCGACCCGGCCGTTGCGCGGCGGGACCGGCACCGCGTCCGGCTTCTCCTCGATGCCCGGGCGCAGGTCGAGCACCTCGAAGACGCGGTCGAAGGAGACCAGCGCGCTCATCACGTCGACCCGGACGTTGGACAGCGCGGTGAGCGGGCCGTAGAGGCGGGTGAGCAGCAGCGCCAGCTTGACCACGGTGCCCGCGCTGACCGCGCCGGCGACGGCGAGCCAGCCGCCCAGACCGTAGGTCAGCGCCTGCGCGAGCGAGGCGACCAGCAGCATCGCCACGAAGAAGGTGCGGGAGTACATCGCGGACTGGATGCCGATGTCCCGGACCCGTTCGGCCCGGCCGGCGAACCGCGTGGCCTCGACCTCGGGGGCGCCGAAGAGCTTGACCAGCAACGCGCCCGAGACGTTGAACCGCTCGGTCATGGTGGCGTTCATCTTGGCGTCGAGGTTGTAGGACTCGCGGGTGATCTCGGCCAGCCGCCGGCCGACCCGGCGGGCCGGGATGATGAAGATCGGCAGCAGCACCAGCGCCAGCACGGTGATCTGCCAGGACAGCACGAGCATCGCCGCAGCGGTGAGCACGAGCTGGATGACGTTGCTGACCACCCCGGACAGCGTCGAGGTGAACGCGCGCTGGGCGCCGAGCACGTCGTTGTTGAGCCGGCTGACCAGCGCCCCGGTCTGGGTGCGGGTGAAGAACTGCAACGGCATCCGCTGCACGTGGTCGTAGACCCGGGTGCGCAGGTCGAGGATGATGCCCTCGCCGATGCGGGCGGAATACCACCGCTGGGCCAGGGAGAAGAGCGCGTCGGCCACGGCCAGCGCGGCGATGACCAGGGCGAGCCGGACGACGGTGGACCGGGCGTCCGGGCCGCCGCCGGCGATCGCGTCGATGACGTCACCGGCGAGCAACGGGGTGGCCACGCCGATGACGGCGGCGACGATCACGGTGAGCAGGAAGACGACGATGTCGCGCCGGTAGGGCCGGGCGAACGCGACGATGCGCCGGGCCGTGCCGCGCTTGAGCTGGTGGGCGGAGACCTCGTCGCGGTTGCGCAGCGACCGGAGCATGCTCCACCCGCCCATGCCGCCGCCGGCCATGTGGTTGGACATTCGTCACCTCCGGGTCGTCGGGCAGCATGAACCGTCGGGTTCAATTCTCCCGACGCCTGTGACAACCTCGCGAGTAACCCGGATCTTCCCGAACGGTCCTTACTATTCGCCCCGCCCGGCGAGGTCCCGGATCCGCCGCGTCTGCGCCTCCCGCTCGGCCCGCTGCTGCTCGGCGTGCGAGCGGCCGGCCGCGCCGGCGAGCAGGGCCTTGATCTCCACGATCGCGTCCCGGTTGTTGGCCAGCAGCCCGGCCGACAGGTCACGGACGGCGGCGTCCAGGTCGTCGTTGGGCACCACCAGGGTGGCCAGGCCGATCCGGTCCGCCTCGGCGGCGTCCATCCGTCGGCCGGTGGCGCAGATCTCCAGGGCCCGGGAATAGCCGACCAGCTCGACCAGGCGGCGGGTGCCGGCCAGGTCGGGGACCAGGCCGAGGGTCACCTCGGCCATGGAGAACCTGGCATCGGTGGCGAGCACGCGCAGATCGCAGGCGAGGGCGAGCTGGAAGCCCGCGCCGATGGCGTGGCCCTGCACGGCGGCGATCGAGATGACGTCCGGCCGGTGCAGCCAGGTGAAACCGCCCTGGTACTCGGCGATCCGGTCGGCGCACTCCGTCTCGGACAGCGTGGCCAGCTCGGCGAAGGAGCCCGGACCGGTGGCACCGGCGACCGCCAGGTCCAGGCCCGCGGAGAAGGCGCGGCCCTCCCCGCGTACGACGACGACGCGGACGTCACCGGGCAGGTCCCGGGAGAAGTCGCTCATCGCGCGCCACATCGCGGGCGTCTGGGCGTTGAGCACGTCGGGCCGGCACAACGTCACCGTCGCGACCGGCCCGTCGCAGTCGAGTCGCACTCCGGTCGTCTCGGCGGTCACCGGACCACCCGGAGCGCGGCGCTGATGGACGACGCTGGGGGGCGGGTCACGCCTTCTTGCGGCGCCGGGCGCCGCCGCGCTGCCGCAGCTGCACCCCGGACTCGGTGAGCACCCGGTGGATGAACCCGTAGGAACGGCCGGTGGAGGCCGCCAGAGCACGGATGCTCTCTCCGCCGGTGTACCGCTTTACCAGGTCTTTGGCGAGCGTCTGACGCTCGGCCCCGACGATCCGGCGACCCTTCTCAGTGCTGGTGGCTGTGCCGGTGGCTGCCATGCTGATTCCTCACGTCCCAGACTGTGCGGTTCGGATACGGTCCCACCTATTAGACCGCCTCGGACGATCATGCGCCAGATATCAACTATTCGCCAACCGACACGCTACGCAATGTCAGCTTCCCGATAGAGTGATCCTTCCGACCGGCCGATCCGTACCGGCCCGCCGGACGAACCCGTCGGCGCCACCTCGGCGAAGTGGCAGCACCGCCGCGCTCCGGATACCTCCACCTCGGCGAGCCGGTGCGGATCATGCGGATGACGGGTGCGCGGGGAGGGCCGGGGACGGGCGGGCCAGACGGAGGACGAGCGGGCCGTATCGTGCCCGGGGTGTTCGACGTGATCACGGCCGCGGCGGGTGCGGCCGGCGTGTTCGCCGCCACCAACCTCGACGACATCGTCGTGCTCACCGTGCTGTTCGTGGCCGCCCGGCGCAGCGGCCGGCCCCGGCCCTGGCAGATCGTCACCGGGCAGTACGCGGGCATCGGCGCGCTCGTCGCGGTCGCGGTGGTGGCCGCCGCCGGACTGCTGGTGGTGCCGGATCCGTGGCCCGGCCTGCTCGGACTGCTGCCGGTCGCGCTCGGTGTGCGCGCGCTGCTGACCCGGCGCGACGACGACGAACCGCCGGCGGTCGTCGGCAGCCTGTTCGGCGTCGCCGGGGTGACGATCGCGAACGGCGCCGACAACATCGCCGTCTACGTGCCGGTGTTCCGCGCCCTCGACCCGGTCACCGGGCTGATCTGGCTGCTGGTGTTCGCCGTGCTGGTGGCCGCGTGGTGCGCGGTCGCCGCCGCGCTCGGCGGGCACCCCCGGGTGGTGGCGCTCGTCGGCCGCGCCGGCCACTGGCTGGTCCCGGCGATCTTCATCGCCATCGGCGCGACCATCCTGCTCACCTCCGGCGTCCTCCCCCACCTGGCCGCCCTCCCGACCTGACCCACCGGACCCACGGGCCCACCCCGTCGATCATGAAGGCGACGGCGATCCGGGTCTCCACAGTGCCGTCACCCCCATGATCGACGGGCAAGGAGCGGGGTCCGGGATCAGGCCAGCTCGACCAGTTCCAGCAGGTCGTCGGACCAGGCGTCCTCGTCGCCGTCCGGGAGGAGGATGGCGCGGTCGGGCTTGAGCGCGGAGACCGCGCCCGGGTCGTGCGTGACCAGCACGATCGCGCCGGGGTAGCGGGCGATCGCGTCGAGTACCTGCTCGCGACTGACCGGGTCGAGGTTGTTCGTCGGCTCGTCCAGCAGCAGCACGTTGGCGCCGGAGCAGACCAGCGTGGCCAGGGCCAGCCGCGTCTTCTCTCCGCCGGAGAGCACGCCGGCCGGCTTGTCCACGTCCTCGCCGGAGAACAGGAACGCGCCGAGGATCTTGCGCAGGTCGGTGTCGGTCTGGTCCGAGGCCGCGCTGCGCATGTGCTCCAGGATCGTCCGGTCCACGTCCAGCGTCTCGTGCTCCTGGGCGTAGTAGCCCAGCCGCAGCCCGTGCCCGGGACGCACCTCGCCGGTGTCCGGTTCCAGCAGGCCGCCGAGCATCCGCAGCAGCGTGGTCTTGCCGGCGCCGTTGAGGCCGAGGATGGCCACCCGGGACCCCCGGTCCACCGCCACGTTCACGTCGGTGAAGATCTCCAACGACCCGTACGACTTGGACAGGCCGGTCGCGGTCAGCGGCGTCTTGCCGCACGGCGCCGGGTTGGGGAACCGGACCTTGGCCACCTTGTCGGCGTGGCGTACCTCTTCCAGCCCGGAGATCAGCTTCTCGGCCCGGCGGGCCATGTTCTGCGCGGCGACGGTCTTGGTGGCCTTGGCCCGCATCTTGTCCGCCTGCGCCATCAGCGCGCCGGCCTTCTTCTCGGCGTTGGCCCGCTCCCGGCGGCGGCGCCGCTCGTCGGTCTCCCGCGCCTCCAGGTACGCCTTCCAGCCCAGGTTGTAGGTGTCGACCACGGACCGGGTGGCGTCCAGGAACCACACCTTGTTGACCACGGACTCCAGCAGCGACCCGTCGTGGGAGATCACGATCAGGCCGCCCTTGTGGTTGGCGAGGAAGCCGCGCAGCCAGGTGATCGAGTCGGCGTCGAGGTGGTTGGTGGGCTCGTCGAGCAGCAGGATGCCGCCCCCGTTCTCGCCGGCGTCGCGGAACAGGATCCGGGCCAGCTCGATGCGGCGGCGCTGGCCGCCGGAGAGCGTGCCGATGGTCTGCGCCAGGGCACGGTCGGGCAGGCCGAGGTTGGCGCAGATCCGGGCCGCCTCGGCCTCGGCCGCGTAGCCGCCGAGCGAGGCGAACTGGTCCTCCAGCGCGCCGTAGCGGCGGACCAGCCGCTCGTCGTCGGCGCCCTCGGCGAGCTTGTTCTCCAGCTCCTTCATCTGCGCCATGAGCACGTCCAGCCCGCGCGCGGAGAGCACCCGGTCGCGGCCGGTGACGTCCAGGTCACCGGTACGCGGGTCCTGCGGCAGGTAGCCGATGGCGCTGCGCCTGTCGATCTGCCCGGCGTACGGCTGGCCCTCCCCCGCGAGCACCTTGAGGGTGGTGGTCTTGCCGGCGCCGTTACGGCCGACCAGGCCGATCCGGTCGCCCGGCTGCACCCGCAGGGTGGTGTCGGACAGCAGGATCCGGGAACCGGCGCGCAGTTCCAGGCCGGTGGCAGTGATCATTTCGGAGTACTCGCTCTCGGGTCCGGAAGGGCTGACTCAGGGCACGCGAAAGCGCCGGCGGGTGATGATTTCCCGTCGGCGCGGGGCCGTTCAGCCTTCGCAGCGCAGCACGGGGCCAAGTGTACCGGGCGCCCGATGCCCGCTCCGTCGGATTACCGCGCAAGATCATCGGGTACCGAAACCGCCGTCCGGACCCGGTCCGGTACCGCAACCACCACACACGGACACATCGGTGATCGGGGTCAACATGGAGCTGAACGAGAACGCGCGGGTCGACACCAGTCAGGTGGACGACCGTCGGGGGTCCGGCGGAGGAGGAGGCGGGATGGGCATCCCCATCCCGGGCGGCGGCGGCCGGGGCGGGATCGTGGGCATCATCATCGCCGTGCTGGTCGCCCTGGTGGGCGGCGGCTTCGGCCTCAACGCCGCCACCAACGGCGGCGGCTCGGAGCAGGGCGACAACACCTCGCTGGAGCAGAAGTGCTCGGCCGAGGACGCGGTGAAGCAGCTCGACTGCCGCAACACGCTGTACGTCAACTCGATCCAGGCCTACTGGCGCACCGCCATGCCGGAGGTCTTCGGCGAGCAGTACCAGCCGTCCAAGACGGTGTTCTTCAGCCAGAACGTCAGCACCGGCTGCGGCGCCGCCGACTCCGGGGTGGGCCCGTTCTACTGCCCCGCCGACGACCTGGTCTACATCGACCTCACGTTCTACCGGCTGCTCGCCGACCAGCTCGGCGCGGAGGGCGAGTTCGCCCAGCCGTACGTGCTGGCCCACGAGTACGGCCACCACGTGCAGGACCTGCTCGGCACCGAGGCGCAGATGCGCCGCCAGCAGCAGCGCGACCCGCAGAACGCCAACGCGCTCTCGGTCAAGCTGGAGCTGCAGGCCGACTGCTACGCCGGCGCGTGGGCGAAGAACGCCACCGGCACCGCCGACGACAAGGGCCAGAAGATCTTCAAGAGCATCACCGACCAGGACATCCAGCAGGCGATCGACACCGCCGAGAAGATCGGCGACGACGCCATCCAGCAGCGTTCGGGCCGGCCGGTGAACCCGGACGAGTTCACCCACGGCTCTTCCGAGCAGCGCAAGCAGTGGTTCACCAAGGGCTTCACCACCGGCGACCCGAAGTCGTGCGACACCTTCGGCTCCAGCCAGTGACACCGGGCGCCTGACCCGGCTCCGGCCCCGGGCCGCCGGCCCGCACCGCTGACCTCGACAGCGGGCGGGCCGGCGGCCCGAATCGTGCCCCGACCGGTCAGGCCGGCACGGTCACCTGTGCCGGCGTGGAGCGCTCGGCGGTGGTGCCGTCGCCCAACTGCCCACCGCTGTTGTCGCCCCAGCACCACAGACCGCCGTCGGTACGGACAGCGCAGGCGTGGTCGGCCACCGCGAGTCCACCGGTCCAGGTGGTGGCGTCACCGACGCGGGTCGGCGTGGACCGGTGGGTGGTGGTGCCGTCGCCCACCTGCCCGGTCGCGTTCTTGCCCCAGCACCACAGGCTGCCGTCGGCGCGGGACGCGCACGTCGTGTCGCCGCTCGCCGCGACCCTGCTCCAGCTGGTGGTCGTGCCGATCTGGACCGGCGCGGTCTGGTAGCTGCCGCTCACGCCCAGCTGCCCGTACCCGTTCTCGCCCCAGCACCACAGCGCGCCGGACCGGATGCCGCAGGTGTGCGCGTACCCGGCGGTGACGCCGGTCCAGGAGGTCGCGGTGCCGACCTGCGCGGGCGTCGTCTGGGAGCCCAGGAAGCCCAGGCCGAGCTGACCGTCCGAGCTGAGACCCCAGCACCACAGCGTGCCGTCGGTCCGCACGCCGCAGGTGTGCCCGAAGCCGGTGGAGACGTCCGCCCAGCTGGTCGCGGTGCCGACCTGGAGCGGGGTGTTCGCGACCCACGGCGAGGTGCCGACGCCCAGCTGCGAGGTCCGGTTGAAGCCCCAGCACCAGAGCGTGCCGTCGGTCCGCACGGCGCAGGTGTGCTGCGGGCCGGCGCTGACCCGGGCCCAGGTGGTGGCGGTGCCGACCCGCACCGGCACGCTCCGGCTGGTGGTGGTCCCGTCGCCGAGCTGACCCCGGAAGTTCGAGCCCCAGCACCACAGCGTGCCGTCGGCGCGGATCCCGCAGGTGTGGCCGGAGCCACCGTCGACGGCGGCCCAGGTGGCGGTGTCCACCCGCGCCGGCGCGCTCCGGTTCGTGGTGGTCCCGTCGCCGAGCTGGCCGGCATAGTTCGATCCCCAGCACCACAGGCCACCGTCGGCGCTGATCGCACAGGTGTGCGCGCCGCCCGCGGTGACGGCGGTGACCGTCGGCGCGGCCGACACGGCGGTGCCGGCACCGGCGGCGGCCGGGCCCGCCGTGACCATGACGCCCGCGGCGCACATCGCCGCCACGGCGGCGAGGAGCCGCGTCGTACGGTGGCGCCACCGGGCGTTTCGATATCCGCTCATGAAGTTCCTGTCTCCCAACGATGTCGGTGCCTGACTGGCGGAGGTGACGCTGCCCTGGCGGGTCGCCCGGAGACCCACCACGTCACGACACCGACCCTATGCATCGTCGTCGTTCGATGCACTGCTGGTGACACCGATTGACCGCACTTGATGCGATCTTTCCCGTTCAGCGGACCAGGATGTGGACCGCCCGGGCGGCGGAGACGGCGGCGACCAGCACCGCGTGCCGGGGCTCCGGCACGTCGAGCAACCGCTCCACCCGCAGCGCCGCGAGCGGCGCCAACCGTCGGTCGGTCAGTACCGTGTCCACCGCCCGCCGGTCACCGCCGCAGACCAACGCCGCGAGCGTCCCGGCCGCCGGCAACAGCAGGCGTACGGCGAGATCGGCCGCATCGCCCAACGCCGCCTTCGCCTGGTTGTCGCGCCGCCGGGCGAACCGCTGCTGGGACCAGCCGCCCGCGGCCGTGCGCCCCTGCACGTAGCGGGTGTCCACCTTGGAGACCACCAGCTCGGTGCCGTCGGCGACCCCGACGGCAACCGCGCCCTTGCGGGCCAGCAGCAGCCCGAGCCGGCGGGGCGCGGCGGCCACGCCGGCGAACGCCTCCAGGTCCGGCGCGGGGCGTGCGCCGGGCGGGGAGTGCAGCTCGGCGGTGGCGCCGTCCGGGGCGGTGAGCAGCAACCCGTATCCCAGGGGCGTGGTGGTGGGCGGGCCGTGCCGGTCGGCGAAGCCCTCGACCCAGCGGGTGACGCGGGCCGGGTCCACCTCGACCCACCGGCCGCCCCCGGCTGCGGGTCGGCTGCTCATGGCACAGACCCTACCCAGAGGTACGGCTCAGCCGGCGACGTCCACCGTCGCCGGCGGCCCGTCGGGCCGGACCTCGCTGACCCCCCAGCAGCGGGGCGGGCCGGTGCGCACAGGGCCACCGTGCGCCGGGTGGGAGCGGACACCGTCGTCACCGGCGCCGACCAGTCCCCCGCGGTCTCCCAGGCCACTCAGCCGGGCAGCAGCGTGATGACCGCCAGCGCGGCGATCAGGGCGCTGGAGACCAGCCCGGTGACCAGACGTCCACGCGGCCCGGCCAGCGCGCGGCCCACCACCGAACCGCCCCCGGCCACCAGCAGCTGCCAGCTCGCCGAGGCCAGGAACGCGCCGGCGACGAACAGCGCGGCGGCCGCCGGGTCCGGGTCGGCGGCGTCGCGGCGGCCCAGCACCAACGCGGCGAAGTAGAGCACCGTCGCCGGGTTGAGCAGGGTCAGCCCGAGCACCGCCGCGTACGCCCGGGCCGGGGTGTGCAGCAGGCGCCCGACCGGGGCGGCGGTGACCTCCCGCCGGGCGGACCAGGCCCGCCACAGACCGTGCGCGGCGATGCCGAGCAGGACCGACGCGGCGAC
>NZ_CADEAU010000156.1 GCF_902825405.1 Micromonospora maritima
GACGGCTGGCGGGACATGCCGCTGACCGAGGCCGCCCAGACCGTCCAGGTCTCCGCCTACCCCGACCACTACGCCCAGTGGGAGCAGCAGGCCGCCGACATCGTCGCCGCCCACTGGAACAGCTGAGACCGACACGAAGGCCGGCACCCCCGAGCGGGGTGCCGGCCTTCGTCGTGTCCGGGCGCGGTCAGGTGGCGCTGATCGTGCCGGTGAGCAGCAGGCAGAGGACGAGAGTGCCGAGCGCCACCCGGTAGAGCACGAAGACGTACAGCGTGTGGTGGGCCACGTAGCGCAGCAGCCAGGCGATCGCCGCGTACCCGATGGCGAACGCGATGAGCGTCGCGACCACCATCTGCGCCACGCTCGGCGCGGCGGTGCCCGGCGCGGAGGGCTCGAACACGTCCGGCAGGCTGAACACGCCGGAGATCACCACGGCGGGGATGGCCAGCAGGAACGAGTACCGGGCCGCGGTCTCCCGGGTGAGGTTGAGGAACAGGCCGACGGTCAGGGTGCCGCCGGAGCGGGACACACCCGGGATGAGGGCCATGGCCTGACCCAGACCCATCGCCACACCGTCACGCATCCGGAAGTTCTCCAGCGTGCGGGTCTGCCGTCCCCAGTACTCGGCGAAGGCGAGCACCAGGGCGAAGAAGATCAACGTGAAGGAGATCAGGTAGAGGTTCCGACCGGCGGTGCGGATCTGGTCCTTGAAGAGCAGACCCAGGATGCCGATCGGGATGGTGCCGACGATGACGTACCAGCCCATCCGGTAGTCGAGGCTGGAGCGCACCGAGCGGTCGACCAGGCCGAGGCACCAGGTGCGGACGATCCGCCAGATGTCCTTGAAGAAGTAGATGAGCACGGCGGCCTCGGTGCCGAGCTGGGTCACCGCGGTGAACGACGCGCCCGCGTCCCGGCCGAAGAAGATCGCCGAGGTGATCCGCAGGTGCCCCGACGACGACACCGGCAGGAACTCGGTGAGCCCCTGGACGATGCCCAGGACGATGGCCTCGACCCAGGTCACTCGCCGACCCCGGACAGGTCGAGGGCCTCCGCGACGGTGCGCAGCGTCTGCACGCCGCTGTCCCGGTCGGCCACGAACAGCGTCACCGACAGCGTGGTGACGCCGGCGGCGGCGTACTCCCGCATCCGCTCGGCGATGCGCTCCTTCGGGCCGAGCAGCGAGGTGCGGTCGATGAACTCCATCGGCACCGCGGCGGCGGCGTCGCGCTGCCGTTTGGCCAGGTAGAGGTCCTGTACCTCGCGGGCGGCGTCGCCGTAGCCCATCCGGGTGGCGAGCTGGTTGTAGAAGTTCTGCTGCCGGCTGCCCATGCCGCCCACGTAGAGCGCGGCGTACCAGCGGACCAGCTCGGCGCAGGTGGCGATGTCGTCCCCGACGACCACCGGCACGGACGGGACCACGTCGAACCCGGCCAGCTCCTTGCCGGCCTTCGCCCGCCCGGCCCGGACCGAGGCGAGCTGCTCCTCGGCGAACTCCGGGGCGTAGAAGACGGCCAGCCAGCCGTCGGCGATCTCGCCGGCCAGCTCCAGGTTCTTCGGGCCGACCGCGGCCAGGTAGATCGGGATGTGCTCGCGCGGCGGGTGGAAGCCCAGCCGCAGCGCCTTGCCCGGCCCGTCGGGCAACGGCAGCGTGTAGTGCTCGCCGTCGTACGCGACCTCCTTGCGGGCGACCGCGAGCTTGACGATGTCGACGTACTCCCGGGTGCGGGCCAGCGGCTTGGCGAACCGGACACCGTGCCAGCCCTCGGAGACCTGCGGGCCGGAGACGCCCAGGCCGAGGCGGAACCGGCCGCCGGAGAGGGCGTCGATGGTCGCGGCGGTCATCGCGGTCATGGCCGGCGTGCGGGCCGGGATCTGCATGACCGCGGCACCGACGTCGATCCGCTCCGTCTGCCCCGCCATCCAGGCCAGCATGCTCGGCGAGTCGGAGCCGTAGGCCTCGGCGGCCCACACCACCGAGTAGCCGAGACGGTCCGCCTCCTGGGCGAGCGCCAGGTGGTCGGCCGGCGTGCTCCACGCCGTCTGGTATCCGAGGCTGAGCCCGAGTCGCACTGGTCCTCCCACCGTCCGCACCACAGGTCGCATCAGGTTACGCAATGAGGGTGGCACCCTTGACGACCGGCTCGCCCCGAACACGTCACACCGGTCCGAGGTCGCGCGGGAAGTTGACTGCGGCGAGGATATCCGTGACGCCGGCTTCGAAATAAGGTTCACGCATGCAACAGCGACCGCTCGGCCGAAGCGGGCTGGCGGTTTCGCGGCTCGCGCTCGGCACCATGACCTGGGGACGGGACACCGACGCCGACGACGCGGCGGCCCAGCTGAAGAGCTACCTCGACGCGGGCGGCAATCTCGTCGACACCGCCGACGTGTACGCCGACGGCGACGCCGAGTCGGTGATCGGCTCCCTGCTGGGCAGCCTGGTGGACCGCGACGAGCTGCTCATCGCCACCAAGGCCGGATTGCGGCCGGGCAGCGGCCGCCGCCGCGACGGGTCGCGCGGGCACCTGCTGCGCACGCTGGACGCCTCGCTGCGCCGCCTCGGCACCGACCACGTCGACCTGTGGCAGGTCCACGGGTACGACCCGGACACGCCGCTGGAGGAGACGCTGACCGCGCTGGACCACGCGGTGTCCAGCGGGAAGGCCCGGTACGTCGGCGTGTCGAACTTCTCCGGCTGGCAGACCGCCCGGGCCGCCGCCTGGCAGGCCGCCTGGCCGGGGCGCGCCCCGGTGGTCGCCGCCCAGGTCGAGTACTCGCTGCTGGAGCGCGGCGTGGAGCGCGAGGTGCTGCCGGCCTGCGCCGGGATGGGGCTGGGCGTGCTGCCCTGGTCGCCGCTGGGCCGGGGGGTGCTCACCGGCAAGTACCGCAACGGCCGCCCGGCGGACTCCCGCGCGGTGTCGCCGCACTTCGAGCGCTTCGTGGCCACCTACCTGGAGCCGCGCTGCTCCAGCATCGTCGAGGCGGTGGCCATCGCGGCCGGTGGCCTGGGCGTGTCGCCGTTGGAGGTGGCGCTGGCCTGGGTCCGGGACCGGCCGGGGGTGACCGCCCCGATCCTCGGCGCCCGCACCGTCGGGCAGTTGCTCGGCGCCCTCCAGGTGGAGCGGGTGACGCTGCCGGACGAGATCGTCACCGCGCTGGACGACGTCTCCGCCCTGCCGCTCGGCTATCCCGAGCGCGACGGCTGACCGGCGGCCGCCGCGAGGCGTGCGGCGGCCGCCGCGGGCCGGGGCGACCCGGGTCACCGCCAGGGGGTGGCGGAGGGCCCGCGAGCTGGGCAGCATAGGGGGCATGGACTACGAATACGCGCCGCTGCGGTTGCCGTCGAACGTCGATCGGCTGACCGCCGCGGCGCAGCTGGCGATCCAGGCGGAGTTCTCCGGCTGGGAGTTGGCCCGGGTGCGGCTCTACCGGGACGGCACGCGACAGGTGATCCTGCGGCGCCGCCGGGTGAACCAGCCGCAGCCGGGCCTGTCGTACTGACGGGGTTCGTCCCGGGGCCGCGTCGCGCGGTGCGGCCCCGGGACGGCCACGGCCTAGTGGGCGTGGTCGTGCTCCTCGTCGAACTCCAGGAACGGGTGCTCGTCGAGCCGGCCGACCAGCCGGTCGTCGGCGGCCGGCTGGAACGGGCCGACCGGGTCGTCGTCGTCGAACGACTCCAGGTCGACCGGGGTGCCGACCTCGCTGACCATGACCACGCCGTCGAGCGACTCCAGCTCCGGCACGTCGAGCGCGGACAGCGAGCCGTCGCCGCTCTGCAGCAGCTCCAGCACCGCCTCCCCGACGCCCTCGACCGGCGCCGGCTCGTCCTCCTCCGGGGTGCCCTCCCGGCGGGCCGCCTCGGCCGCCCGCAGCAGCGCGGCGACACTCGGCACCCGGTAGTCGCGGCGCTGCCGCACCGAGATGACCCGCGGGTGCGGGTCGGTGGGCTCGCCGCCCTCCACGGCGCCGAAGCGCTCGTCGGCCTCGTCCGGGTCGATCGACTCCACGTCCCAGGGCGTCACCTCGCCGAACGCGTCGAGCAGCTGCTCGTCGTAGGCGAACGAGGCGTTGTTCAACGCCACGTACGCCTGCCAGACGGCGTCGTCGTCGATCCGGCCCTGGGCGGCCCGGACGGCGGCCAGGTGGGCGCGCGCGGCGTCGATGACCCGCTCGAGGGCGGCGTCCAGCTCACCGTGCTGGTCGGTCATGTGAGGCAGTCCCTTCGCGATGGGGGCAGGTTCCGCGCCGGCGCGCCGCGGCGGGCGCGGTCAGCAGTTGCGGAGGAAGCGGTCGAGAACCCGCACGCCGAACTGTAGTCCGTCCAGCGGAACCCGCTCGTCGATGCCGTGGAACAGGCCGGAGAAATTGAGGTCGGCGGGCAGCCGCAGCGGCGCGAAGCCGAAGCAGCGGATGCCGAGCTGGGAGAACGCCTTGGCGTCGGTGCCGCCGGAGAGCATGTACGGCACCGGGTGGGCGCCCGGGTCCTCGGCGCGCAGCGCCTCCGACATCTGCGCCACCAGATCGCCGTCGAACGTGGTCTCCAGGGCGGGCTGGCGCTGGACGTACTCGATGGCGATGTCCGGCCCGACCAGCTCGCGCAGCTGCCGCTCCAGCTCCTCGCTCTGCCCGGGCAGGCTGCGGCAGTCGATGGTGGCGGTGGCCCGGCCGGGGATGACGTTGTCCTTGTAGCCGGCGGCGAGCCGGGTCGGGTTGGCGGTGTTGCGGATGGTGGCGCCGATGATGTTGGCGATCGGGCCGAGCTTGGCGATCGCCGTCTCCGGATCGTCCGGGTCGATCTCGATGCCGAGCACGTCGGAGACCTCGGCCAGGAACGCCCGTACGGTGTCGGTCATCACCACCGGGAAGCGGTGCCGGCCGATCCGGGCGACCGCCTCGGCGAGCGCGGTCACCGCGTTGTCGTCGTGCACCATCGAGCCGTGGCCGGGCCGTCCCCGGGCGTGCAGGCGCAGCCAGTCGATGCCCTTCTCGGCGGTCTCGATCAGGTAGAGGCGGCGCTGCTCGTCGACCGAGTAGGAGAAGCCGCCGACCTCGCCGATCGCCTCGGTGCAGCCGTCGAACAGGTCGCGGTGGCGCTGGGTGAGGAAGTGCGCGCCGTAGTCGCTGCCGGCCTCCTCGTCGGCGGTGAACGCGAGCACGACGTCGCGCCGGGGGCGTACGCCGGTGCGCTGCCAGTCGCGCACCACGGCCAGCACCATCGCGTCGAAGTCCTTCATGTCGATCGCGCCGCGGCCCCACAGGTAGCCGTCGCGAACCTCGCCGGAGAACGGGTGCACCGACCACTCGTCCGGGTCGGCGGGCACCACGTCGAGGTGGCCGTGCACCAGCAGCGCGTCGCGGCCGGGTTCGGTGCCGGCGATCCGGGCGACCAGGTTGGCCCGCCCGGGCGCGGACTCGTGGATCTCGGCGTCCACACCGACCTCGGCGAGCTTCTCCGCGACGTACTCCGCGGCGCGCCGCTCCCCCGCGCTGGTGTCGTTGTCCCCGGTGTTGGTGGTGTCGATGCGCAGCAGGTCGCGGCAGAGGTCCACGACCTCGTCGGTGGGCTCGGGTCGGGCGGAGGTCGTCATCGCTTCCTTATACCAGCCGGGCGGGGGCCGACGGCCGGCGCGGTGCGGACCGGTTTCGCGCCAGGCGCGTCCGGGTAACGCCGAACATCGATTCCCGCCGTCCCGAGGAGGGCACCATGACCGTCCCCCTGCCGCCGCTGCCGCCGGCCGCCGACGACGCGTACCGGCCGGGTGGGCGGAGCCTGGCCGACCTCGTGGACGCCGAGCACCGCGCCCTGCTCGGGCTGGCCGACCAGGTCACCGACCCGACGCTGGACGCGGCCGGCCGCCGCGGGGTGCTCGACGTGCTCACCGCCGCGGTGTCCCGGCACCTGTCCGCCGAGGAGCAGTACCTGTTCCCGGCGGCCCGCGCCGCGGTGCCGGAGAGCGAGGAACTGGTCGCCCGGGAGATCGAGGCCGACGCGGCCCTGCTCACCGCGTTGAAGGCACTGTCCGGTCCGGACGACCCGGCGGTGGCCGACGTCGCCGAGCGGGTGCGCCGGCACGTCAGCCGCGTCGCCGCCCTGGTCACGCCACTGCGGGAGGTGGCCAGCGACGCCGAGCTGATCCGGCTGGGCAACCGGTGGGAGATCGCCGAGGAGGCCGCGCCGACCCGGCCGCACCCGGGCACGCCGGCCACCCCGCCCTGGAACAAGATCGTCGAGCCGGCGGTGGGCGTGCTGGACAAGGTGCGCGACGCGGTGAGCGGTCGGCGTACCCGGCTGGCCGACCTGGAGCATCGCCGCGACGCCTGAGCCGATCGCCCCTTCCGCACACCGGTTCGTGGTCCTACCGTCACCCTATGAATCTGGAGCTGCGACACCTGCGCGTGGTATGCGCGATCGCGGAGACGGGAAGCGTCACCAAGGCCGCCTCCACGCTCGGCCTGGCCCAGCCGGCGCTGACCGCCCAGCTCCAGCGGATCGAGCGGGCGCTCGGCGGCCCGCTGTTCGAGCGGGACCGACGCGGCGCCCGGCCCACCGCGCTGGGCGAGCTGGTGCTGGACCGGGCGCGGGTGCTGCTGCCGGCGATGAAGGGCCTGCAGGACGAGGCGGCGCGGCTGGCCGGCGCGGGTGACCCGCTGCGCCGCTACCGGTTCGGTGGGGTGAACAGCCCGATCCTGGGCCGCCTGGTGCACCGGCTCGCCGCCGAGCGTCCGGACGTGCAGATCACCATGTACGCCTCGTGGTCGGTGGACGAACTCGCGCAGATGGTCGCCGGCGGCCGGCTCGACTTCGCGCTGACCGGCGTCTGCGGCGACGCGGTGCCGTCGGCGGTGTTCGGGTTGAGCTGGCGGGAGGTGGCCGTCGACCCGGTCTTCGTGCTGCTGCCGCAGACCCACCCGCTGGCCGGCCGGGGCGAGATCGACCTGGTCGACCTGCGCCGGGAGCAGTGGGTGGCCGCGCCGGGCGACGGCTGCTTCGGCGACTGCTTCGCCGCCGCCTGCTCCCGCGCCGGTTTCACCCCGCGCAAGGTCTACGAGGCGGACGTGCGGGCCGCCCTGGACCTGGTGGACGCGGGCGAGGCGGTGGCGCTGTGCCAGGCCACCTTCCGCCCGGTCGCCGGCCTGGTCACCCGCCGGCTGGCCGGTACGCCGCTGCGCTGGCGGCTGCTGTTCGGCTGGCACCCGGACGCGCCCGCCGCGGCGGTGGCGGAGCCGGTGCTGGAGAGCGCGGTGGCGGCGTACACCGACGCGCTGGCCCACCACCCGGACTATCTGACCTGGCTGCTGGCCCATCCGGACTTCGGGGTGCAGTCGACCGGGGCGGGCGGGGTGCGAACCGCCTGATCGCGGGTATCACCGCCGGCATGACTGATCTGTATCCGGCCGCCGACGAGCGGGAGCTGCTGCGCCAGGCGGCCACCGCGCACACCGCCGCCGCCGCCGACGTGGAGGCGTTCCTGCGCCGGCTGCCGGAGGTGCCCGACCCGGCCGACGTCACCGAGTACGCCAACCTGCTCAGCCGCGAGGAGCGGGCCCGCGCGGACCGGCAGGCCGCGGCGGACGCGGCCGGCCTGCTGCTGCCCAGCCTGGAGTCGGAGTAGACGCCGGTGCCCGGGCGGCCGTCCGCCCGGGCACCGCCGTTCCGCTCAGCGTTCGACGAGCACGTCGTGGCCCAGGTCGAGCAGCGCGTGCCGCCACTCGTCGTCGGCGTTGCCCCGGCGCGGCTTCTGCTCGCTGAGTTCCCGGATCCGGGTGATCGCGTCGCGCATCACCTCGATGTCCTCCGGGGTCAGGTCCACCTTGCGTTTGCGCAGCACGGCGAGGATCTGCCGGCCCGGTTCGGGCAGGTCCAGGTCCGGGTCCGGGCCGAACGCCTCCTCCCCCGACCCGCGGGTCAGCAGCCACTGCCGCAGCTGCTCGGAGGGAACGTTCACCTCGGCGTGGAAGTCGTCCCAGATCACCTCGACCTCGGGGTCGAGTCGCGCCTCGCGTACCATCACGCCTCCTCTCCCGGCGACGGCCCGGACACCTCCGGCTCGCCCTCGCCCTCCGGTCTCTGCTGTGTCAGGCCCTCCGGCGGCACCCTGACCCGGGACGGGTTGGCCGTCGGGGCCACCGTGATCGGTTCGCCGGCCGCGGGGTCCTCCCGGGTCTCCTCGGGTTCGGTCATGTCCGCCCTCCGATCCGTCGGCGACGGGCCGCGCCGGCCCGTCGGGGATGGGCCGTCCCCCCTCACCGGGGGTGGGACGTGGTGGCGGCCGTGTAGCCGCGCTCACCGGCGGACACCTCGAAGACGAGCTGGTCGTCCCGGGTGTCCACGGTGACCTTCTGCCCCGGTGAGATCTCGTTCTCCAGCAGCATCCGGGACAGCCGGTTGTCGACCTCGCGCTGGATCACCCGGCGCAGCGGGCGGGCGCCGAACTCCGGCTGGTAGCCGTGCTCGGCGAGCCAGTCGACGCCGGCGGTGGAGAACTCGACCTGGATGTCCTGGGCGTGCATCCGGCGGCGGGTCTCCTCCAGCAGCAGGCCGGTGATCTGGCGCAGCTGCTCGGCCTCCAGGCGCTGGAAGATGATGACCTCGTCGATCCGGTTGAGGAACTCCGGTCGGAAGTTCTCCTGCAACCGGCGCATCAGCCGTTCCCGCAGCTCGGTGGACTCCTGCTCGCCGGGCTCGCCGGTGGCGAAGCCGACGGTGCGCTGGGTGCCGGTGATCAGCTCCGACCCGAGGTTGCTCGTCATGATCAGGACGGTGTTCTTGAAGTTCACGGTCCGGCCCTGGCTGTCGGTGAGCCGGCCGTCGTCGAGCACCTGGAGCAGGATGTTGAACACATCAGGGTGCGCCTTCTCGATCTCGTCCAGCAGCACCACCGCGTACGGACGCCGGCGGACCGCCTCGGTGAGCTGGCCGGCCTCCTCGTAGCCGACGTATCCGGGCGGGGCGCCGACCAGCCGGCTGACCGTGTGCCGCTCCTGGAACTCGCTCATGTCCACCCGGACCATCCGGTCCGCCTCGCCGAACAGCGCCTCGGCGAGCGCCCGGGCCAGCTCGGTCTTGCCGACGCCGGTGGGGCCGAGGAACAGGAAGCTGCCCATCGGCCGCTCCGGGTCGGCCAGGCCGGTACGCGAGCGGCGCACCGCCTCGGCCACCGCGCTGACCGCGTCGTCCTGGCCGATCACCTTCTCGTGCAGGTGTCCCTCCAGGCGCAGCAGCCGGTCGCGTTCCTCCTCGGTGAGCTGGTTGACCGGGATGCCGGTGGCCCGGGAGACCACCTCGGCGATCTCCTTCGGCCCGACCTCGGGCACCTGGTTGGGGCCCTCGTCGCCGCGGGCGCGGCGGATCTGGTCCTCCAGCTCGGCGAGCCGGTCGCGCAGCGAGGAGGCCCGCTCGTACTGCTCGTCGGAGACCGCCTGCTCCTTGTCCCGGCGTACCTCGTCGAGCTGCTGTTCCAGCTCGCGCACGTCGGAGGCGGGGGTCCGGGTGCGCAGCCGGACCCGGGCGCCGGCCTGGTCGATCAGGTCGATCGCCTTGTCCGGCAGGAACCGGTCGGTGACGTACCGGTCGGACAGCTCCCCGGCGGCGACGAGCGCCTCGTCGGTGAACCGGACCTGGTGGTGGGCCTCGTAGCGGTCGCGCAGGCCGCGCAGGATGGCCACCGTGTCCTCGACGCTCGGCTCGGGTACGAGCACCGGCTGGAACCGCCGGGCCAGGGCGGCGTCCTTCTCGATGCTGCGCCGGTACTCGTCCAGCGTGGTCGCGCCGATCACCCGCAGCTCACCGCGGGCGAGCGCCGGCTTGAGCATGTTGGACGCGTCCATCCCGCCCTCGCTGCCGGCGCCGCCGGCCCCGACCAGGGTGTGGATCTCGTCCAGGAAGATGATCAGCTCGTCGCGGTGGGCGCGGATCTCGTCGATCACCTTCTTCAGGCGTTCCTCGAAGTCGCCCCGGTATCGGGTGCCGGCCACCAGGCCGGACAGGTCGAGCTGGATGACGCGCTTGCCGATCAGTGTCTGCGGCACGTCGCCGTCGCAGATCCGCTCGGCCAGCCCCTCCACGATCGCGGTCTTGCCGACCCCGGCCTCGCCGATGAGCACCGGGTTGTTCTTGGTCCGCCGGGACAGGATCTCCACCGCCTGCTCGATCTCGTCGGCGCGGCCGATCACCGGGTCGATCTGGTCCATCCGGGCCAGCTCGGTGAGGTCCTGCCCGTACTGGTCGAGGGTGGGGGTGCCCCGGTCGGGGCGGGGGCCGTTGGCCGCGCCGCGCTCGGCGCTGGCCGCCTGCAACGACTCGGGCTGGATCCGGCCGGCGGCGAGCATCCGGCCGGCCGGCGACTCGGGGTTCAACGGCAGGGCCATCAGGATGTGCTCGGGTCCGATGTAGTTCGCGCCCATGGCCCGGGAGAGCTGGTGGGCGTCCAGCAGCGCCCGCTTGGCCGCCGGGGTGAGCGACAGGTTGGGCGGCACCTCGCCCCGGGGCGCGCCGTCGCCGCGTCCACCCAGCGCGTTGACCAGGGCGTCCGGGTCGGCGCCGGCGCGGCGCACCAGGTCCCGCAGCGGCTCGCGCTGCAACGCCGCCCACAGCAGGTGGTCGGTGTCCAGGTCGTTGCTGTGCTTCTGGGCGGCCCGTCGGGCCGCGTCGGCCAGCATCTCCCGCGCGTCGGCGGTCATCAGTCGGGTGATGTCCACCCGGTGGGCCGGTCGGCGTCCCCCTTCGCCCCGGCCGAAGTAGCGGGCCAGGAACTCGTCCCACGGGTCGTTGCCGAAGTCACCGGGTCCCATCATCTTCGTCCTCCGCAGTCGGTCGGCACGGCCGGGACGCGACAGGGCGCGGCACGGTCGGCGGTGGCTACCCGGCGGTCGGCGCGACAAACGCGACCGGATGGCAGGGTGGGGTCATGGAGAGCAGACCGCTGCTGGTCGTCGACGGCGCGAACGTGGTGGGCTCACGGCCGGACGGCTGGTGGCGGGACCGGGCCGGGGCGGCGGTGCGGCTGCGCGACGCGCTGGCCCCGCTGGCCGGCGCCGGGGTGCCT
>NZ_CADEAU010000157.1 GCF_902825405.1 Micromonospora maritima
GGGCGGGGCCGAGGACGGACCGGGCGGCGGGCCGGTGAACGGCGCGGCGGAGGACGGCTCGGACGGGGGGCCCGTCGGCGTCGGGGCGTACCCGGGCGGGGTCGTCCCGGACGACGGGCCGGAAGCGTCGGCGGAGTGCTCTCCGTGCGCGGTCGGCGGCGCCCACGGGCTCACCGGCTCCGGCGTTCGCGGGGCGGCGGGATCCGGCCCGGCACCGGGGCGGTTCGGGTCGCCTCCCGGCGGCGCAGCCGGTTCCGTCACGGGGTCCTCCTGTCCACATGGCTCACCCGCCGCGCGGCGGACACCGGCCAGGCTACCGTCGCCGGTCACCACCGGGTGGGCCGGCGCGGTGCCGCTCCCCCGCCGGGTCAGTCGAAGTTCGGCGCGTAGTCGTGCCCGAACGAGGCGTCGGCGTGCCGGACCAGCCCGATCACCACCGCGGCCACCACCACGACGGCGGTCAGCACCAGCCCGATCCGGGCCAGCCGCTCGCCGCGACGCAACCAGTCGGCACCCGTCAGGTATCCCCCCGACACGTACGCCTCGCGGCGGGCCTGGCGAGCCAGCGTGAGCGCGATGGTCGCCGGCACCACCCCGCCGACGAAGAAGCCGGTCAGCGCCCCGATGAGCCCGAGGGCGAAGACGGCACGGGCCTTGGTCGAGCGGACCGGCTCAGGGTCGTGCGGATGGCGCTGCGCCTGTGGCACGACGGGCACCTGCCCGGGCACGGTCGTCATGCCCTCCATCATGCCCCGACCCGGCCTCCCGTTCCCGGCCCCTGCACCAGCCCGGCGCGACAGCGGTGTCCGCCTCGGACCCCGGGTCGATCAACGCCGACCACCCCCGGACGCGACGAGGCCCCCGGCATCCGCCGGGGGCCTCGTCGTTGCCTACTGCTTAGCGGTACGACCCGAAGTCGAAGTCGTCCAGCGGCACCGCCTGGCCGCTGGCCGGCCCGAAGCCGTAGTCGGTCTCGGGGTAGCCGGTCATCGAGTAGACCTTGGCCTTCGCCTCCTCGGTCGGCTCGACCCGGACGTTGCGGTACTTGCTGATGCCCGTACCGGCCGGGATGAGCTTACCGATGATCACGTTCTCCTTGAGGCCGATCAGCGAGTCGCTGCGGGCGTGGATCGCCGCGTCCGTCAGCACCCGGGTGGTCTCCTGGAAGGAGGCCGCCGACAGCCAGGAATCCGTGGCCAGCGAGGCCTTGGTGATACCCATCAGCACCGGGCGACCGGCGGCGGGCTCGCCACCCTCGCCGACGAGCCGGCGGTTCTCCGACTCGAACAGCGCCCGGTCGACCAGCACACCCGGCAGGAACTCGGTGGAGCCGGAGTCGATGACCGTCACCCGCTTGAGCATCTGGCGGATGATGATCTCGATGTGCTTGTCGTGGATGAGCACACCCTGCGAGCGGTAGACCTCCTGGACCTCCTGGGTCAGGTGGACCTGGACCGCGCGCGGGCCGAGGATGCGCAGCAGCTCGTGCGGGTCGATGGTGCCCTCGGTGAGCTTCTCGCCGACCTCGACGTGGTCGCCGTCGTGCGCCCGGAGCCGGACCCGCTTCGAGATCTTGTCGTAGACGATCTCGTCGCTGCCGTCGTCAGGGATGACCACGATCTTGCGGGACCGCTCGCCGTCCTCGATCCGGATGCGACCCGGGGTGTCGGCGATGGGCGCCTTACCCTTCGGCACCCGGGCCTCGAAGATCTCCTGGACACGGGGCAGACCCTGGGTGATGTCCTCACCCGCGACACCACCGGTGTGGAAGGTACGCATCGTCAGCTGCGTACCCGGCTCACCGATCGACTGGGCGGCGATGATGCCGACCGCCTCGCCGACGTCCACGGTCTTGCCGGTCGGCAGCGAGCGGCCGTAGCACGCACCGCAGACGCCCAGCTTCGACTCGCAGGTGAGCACGCTGCGCACCCGCACCGTCTCCACGCCGGCGGCGACGATCGCGTCGACGCCGATGGAGTTGATGTCCTGACCCCGGTGGGCCACCACGGTGCCGTCCGGCCCCTTGATGTCGTCGGCCAGCGTCCGGGCGTGCACGCTGGTCTCGGCGTGCTCGTGCACGACCAGCTTGCCGTCGACCCGCTCACCGATCTGCATCGGGATGGCCCGGTCGGTGCCGCAGTCCTCCTCGCGGATGATGACGTCCTGCGAGACGTCCACCAGACGCCGGGTCAGGTAACCCGAGTCGGCGGTACGCAGGGCGGTGTCCGCGAGACCCTTCCGGGCACCGTGCGTGGAGATGAAGTACTCCAGCACGGACAGACCCTCCCGGTACGAGGCCTTGATCGGCCGCGGGATGATCTCACCCTTGGGGTTGGCCACCAGACCACGGATAGCCGCGATCTGCCGGAGCTGGAGCAGGTTACCGCGGGCACCCGAGTTGATCATCTTCCACAGCGGGTTCTCCTGCGGCAGCGCGGTGTCCATCTCCTTGGCGACCTCGTTGGTCGCCTTGGTCCAGATCTCGATGAGCTCGCCGCGACGCTCCTCGGCGGTCATCAGACCACGCTGGTACTGCTTGTCGATCCGGTCGGCTTCCTTCTCGTACCGCTCCAGGATCTCCCGCTTGCGCGGCGGAGCGATGACGTCCTCCATGCCGATGGTGACGCCGGACCAGGTGGCCCAGTGGAAACCGGCCTCCTTGAGCCCGTCCAGGGTGGCCGCCAGGGCCACCTTCGGGAAGCGCTCGGCGAGGTCGTTGACGATCGCGGAGAGCTGGCCCTTGCGGATCTCGTAGTTCACGAAGCGGTAGCCCGGGGGCAGCGTCTCGTTGAACAGGACCCGGCCCAGGGTGGTCTCCACCGTCACCGGCTCGCCCTCGGTCCAGCCCTCGGGGGCGGTCCAGGGCTCGGCGCCGGCGCCGTTGTCGACACCGACCACGTCGTGCAGCCGGATCTTCACCGGGGTCTGCAGGTGCAGCTCGCCGTTGTCGTACGCCATCCGCGCCTCGGCGTCCGAGCTGAACGCCCGGCCCTCGCCCTTGCCCCCCGGAGTGAGGTGGGTGAGGTGGTAGAGGCCGATGACCATGTCCTGGGTGGGCATGGTGACCGGCTTGCCGTCGGCCGGCTTGAGGATGTTGTTCGACGACAGCATCAGGATCCGCGCCTCGGCCTGGGCCTCGGCGGACAGCGGCACGTGGACCGCCATCTGGTCACCGTCGAAGTCGGCGTTGAACGCGGTGCAGACCAGCGGGTGGATCTGGATGGCCTTGCCCTCGACCAGCTGCGGCTCGAAGGCCTGGATGCCCAGGCGGTGCAGGGTCGGCGCGCGGTTCAGCAGAACCGGGTGCTCGCCGATGACCTCTTCCAGCACGTCCCACACGACCGGCCGCTGCCGCTCGACCATCCGCTTGGCGGACTTGATGTTCTGCGCGTGGTTGAGGTCCACCAGCCGCTTCATCACGAACGGCTTGAACAGCTCCAGCGCCATCTGCTTGGGCAGGCCGCACTGGTGCAGCTTGAGCTTCGGGCCGACCACGATGACCGAACGGCCCGAGTAGTCGACGCGCTTGCCCAGCAGGTTCTGGCGGAACCGGCCCTGCTTGCCCTTGAGCATGTCGGACAGCGACTTCAGCGGCCGGTTGCCCGGGCCGGTGACCGGACGGCCACGACGACCGTTGTCGAACAGCGCGTCGACGGCCTCCTGGAGCATCCGCTTCTCGTTGTTGACGATGATCTCGGGCGCGCCGAGGTCGATCAGCCGCTTGAGGCGGTTGTTCCGGTTGATCACACGCCGGTACAGGTCGTTCAGGTCGGAGGTCGCGAAGCGGCCACCGTCGAGCTGCACCATCGGGCGCAGGTCCGGCGGGATGACCGGGACGCAGTCCAGCACCATGCCGAGCGGCGAGTTCCGGGTGTTCTGGAACGCCGCGACGACCTTCAGCCGCTTGAGCGCGCGGATCTTCCGCTGGCCCTTGCCGGAGCGGATGGTCTCGCGCAGGTTCTCGGCCTCGGCCTCCAGGTCCATGTTCTGGACCAGGGCCTTGATGGCCTCGGCGCCCATGCTGCCGGTGAAGTACTCACCGAAGCGGTCGCGCAGCTCGCGGTAGAGCAGCTCGTCGGTGACCAGCTGCTTCGGCTCCAGCTTGCGGAAGGTGTCGAGGACCTCGTCGAGGCGGTCGATCTCACGCTGGGCCCGGTCGCGGATCTGGCGCATCTCGCGCTCTCCGCCCTCCTTGACCTTGCGCCGGACGTCCGCCTTCGCGCCCTCGGCCTCCAGCTCGGCCAGGTCGGCCTCGAGCTTGGCGGCCCGCTTCTCGATCTCCGAGTCGCGGCTGTTCTCCGACTGCCGCTTCTCGGCCAGGATCTCGTTCTCGATGGTCGAGAGGTCGCGGTGACGCGCTTCGGCGTCCACGCTCGTCACGACGTACGAGGCGAAGTAGATGATCTTCTCGAGGTCCTTCGGGGCGAGGTCCAGCAGGTAGCCCAGCCGGCTCGGCACGCCCTTGAAGTACCAGATGTGGGTCACCGGAGCGGCCAGCTCGATGTGACCCATCCGCTCCCGGCGAACCTTGGAGCGGGTCACCTCGACGCCGCAGCGCTCGCAGATGATGCCCTTGAAGCGGACCCGCTTGTACTTACCGCAGTAGCACTCCCAGTCCCGCTGCGGACCGAAGATCTTCTCGCAGAAGAGCCCGTCCTTCTCCGGCTTGAGGGTGCGGTAGTTGATGGTCTCGGGCTTCTTGACCTCGCCGTGGGACCACTGACGGATGTCGTCGGCGGTGGCGAGACCGATGCGCAGCTCGTCGAAGAAGTTGACGTCGAGCACTGTGTCCCCTATGTCGTCGTCTGTACTGCTAGCTAACGGGCGGGATCGGGGGCCGGCGAGCCGGCCCCCGAATCACCGCCTCAGACCTCTTCGACCGAGCTCGGCTCGCGCCGGGACAGGTCGATGCCCAGCTCCTCCGCGGCGCGGAACACCTCGTCGTCGGTCTCGCGCATCTCCAGGGCCACACCGTCGCTGGAGAGCACCTCGACGTTGAGGCACAGCGACTGCAGCTCCTTGAGCAGCACCTTGAACGACTCCGGGATGCCCGGCTCGGGGATGTTCTCGCCCTTGACGATCGCCTCGTAGACCTTGACCCGGCCCAGGACGTCGTCGGACTTGATGGTCAGCAGCTCCTGCAGGGCGTAGGCGGCGCCGTACGCCTGCATGGCCCAGCACTCCATCTCACCGAAGCGCTGGCCACCGAACTGCGCCTTACCACCCAGCGGCTGCTGCGTGATCATCGAGTACGGGCCGGTCGAGCGGGCGTGGATCTTGTCGTCGACCAGGTGGTTGAGCTTCAGGATGTAGACGTAGCCGACCGCGATCGGGTCGGGCAGCGGCTCGCCGGAGCGACCGTCGAACAGCTGCGCCTTGCCGGTGCGCCCGATCAGCTGGTTGCCGTCCCGGTTGGGCAGGGTCGACGCCAGCAGGCCGGAGATCTCCTCCTCGCGGGCACCGTCGAAGACCGGGGTGGCCACGTTGGTGTCCGGCTCGGACTCGTGCGCGTTGATCGACTTGAGCTGGCGCTTCCACTCCTCGTCGTCACCGTCGACGCTCCAGCCGGTCTTGGCCACCCACCCGAGGTGGGTCTCCAGGACCTGACCGATGTTCATCCGGGACGGCACACCGAGCGGGTTCAGCACGATGTCGACCGGGGTGCCGTCCTCCAGGAACGGCATGTCCTCGATCGGCAGGATCTTGGAGATGACGCCCTTGTTGCCGTGGCGGCCCGCGAGCTTGTCACCGTCCTGGATCTTGCGCTTCTGGGCCACGTAGACCCGCACCAGCTCGTTCACGCCCGGGGGCAGCTCGTCGCCGTCCTCGCGGGAGAAGGTACGCACGCCGATGACCGTGCCGGTCTCGCCGTGCGGCACCTTCAGCGAGGTGTCGCGGACCTCGCGCGCCTTCTCACCGAAGATCGCGCGGAGCAGCCGCTCCTCGGGGGTCAGCTCGGTCTCGCCCTTCGGCGTGACCTTGCCGACCAGGATGTCGCCGGGGACGACCTCGGCGCCGATCCGGATGATGCCGCGCTCGTCGAGGTCGGCGAGCATTTCCTCGCTGACGTTCGGGATGTCGCGGGTGATCTCCTCCGGACCGAGCTTGGTGTCCCGGGCGTCGACCTCGTGCTCCTCGATGTGGATCGAGGTGAGCACGTCCTGCTGCACGAGGCGCTGCGACAGGATGATCGCGTCCTCGTAGTTGTGGCCCTCCCAGCACATGAACGCCACCAGCAGGTTGCGTCCGAGCGCCATCTCGCCCTCGTCGGTGCACGGACCGTCGGCGATGACCTGGCCGGCCTCGACGCGGTCGCCCTCGAAGACGACAGGCTTCTGGTTGACGCAGGAGCCGGCGTTGGAGCGGCGGAACTTGTGCAGCAGGTACGTCCGGCGGTGGCCGTCGTCCTGGTGGACCGTGATGTAGTCCGCGCACAGGTCCTCGACCACACCGCCGACCTCGGCGACGACCACGTCGCCGGCGTCCACGGCCGCGCGGTACTCCATGCCCGTGCCGACCAGCGGGGCCTCGGCCTTGACCAGCGGCACCGCCTGACGCTGCATGTTCGCGCCCATGAGCGCGCGGTTGGCGTCGTCGTGCTCCAGGAACGGGATCATCGCGGTGGCGACCGAGGTCATCTGCCGCGGCGACACGTCCATGTAGTCCACGGCGCCGGGCGCGACGTCCTCGGTCTCGCCGCCCTTACGGCGGACCAGGACCCGGTCCTCGGCGAACGTGCCGTCGGCCCGCAGCGGCGCGTTGGCCTGCGCCTTGACGAACCGGTCCTCCTCGTCCGCGGTCAGGTAGTCGATCTGGTCGGTGACCCGACCGTCGATGACCTTCCGGTACGGCGTCTCGATGAAGCCGAACGGGTTGACCCGGGCGAAGGTGGAGAGCGCGCCGATCAGGCCGATGTTCGGGCCTTCCGGCGTCTCGATCGGGCACATCCGGCCGTAGTGGGACGGGTGCACGTCGCGGACCTCGAAGCCGGCCCGCTCACGGGACAGACCACCCGGGCCGAGCGCGCTCAGCCGGCGCCGGTGGGTCAGACCCGCCAGCGGGTTGGTCTGGTCCATGAACTGGGACAGCTGCGACGTACCGAAGAACTCCTTGATCGCCGCCACCACGGGGCGGATGTTGATCAGGGTCTGCGGCGTGATCGCCTCGACGTCCTGGGTGGTCATCCGCTCGCGGACGACCCGCTCCATCCGGGAGAGACCGACCCGGACCTGGTTCTGGATCAGCTCGCCCACGGTACGCAGGCGACGGTTGCCGAAGTGGTCGATGTCGTCGGCCTCGTAGCCCTCCTCACCGGCGTGCAGCCGGCAGAGGTACTCCACGGTGGCGACGATGTCGTCCTCGGTGAGCGTGCCGGTGGTGATCGGCACGTCCACTTCGAGCTTCTTGTTGAACTTGTAGCGCCCGACCTTGGCGACGTCGTACCGCTTCGGGTTGAAGAAGAGGTTGTCGAGCAGGGTCTGGGCGTTCTCACGGGTCGGCGGCTCGCCAGGGCGGAGCTTCCGGTAGATGTCGAGCAGGGCCTCGTCCTGGCCGGCGATGTGGTCCTTCTCGAGCGTGGTCATCATGAGCTCGGACCAGCCGAACTTCTCACGGATGCGCTCGGCGGACCACCCGATGGCCTTGAGCAGGACGGTGACGGCCTGGCGACGCTTGCGGTCGATGCGAACACCGACCGTGTCGCGCTTGTCGATGTCGAACTCCAGCCAGGCACCCCGGCTCGGGATGACCTTGACGCTGGAGAGGTCGCGGTCGGAGGTCTTGTCCGGCTGCTTGTCGAAGTAGACGCCCGGCGAGCGGACGAGCTGGCTGACCACGACGCGCTCGGTGCCGTTGATGATGAAGGTGCCCTTCGGCGTCATCATCGGGAAGTCACCCATGAACACCGTCTGGCTCTTGATCTCGCCGGTGGTGTTGTTGGTGAACTCCGCGGTCACGAACAGTGGCGCGCAGTAGGTCAGGTCCTTCTCCTTGCACTCCTCGATCGAGGCCTTGACCTCGTCGAAGCGCGGAGCCGAGAAGGAGAGCGACATGGTGCCGGAGAAGTCCTCAATGGGACTGATCTCGTCGAGGATCTCCGCGAGACCCGAGCGTGCGTGCGGGTCGTCCGCCGACCGGCCCTGCCAAGCCTCGTTGCCGACGAGCCAGTCGAAGGACTCGTTCTGGATGGCGAGGAGGTTGGGGACCTCGAGGTGTTCGGTGATCCGACCGAAAGAAACTCGGCGGGGCGCGAATGCGCTCGACGTACGACTGGTCTTCGCAGGGCGGGAAGCTGCCAAGATGCGTCCTTCCGAGGACCGGTGCTGCAGAACGGCTGGTACGCGTGCACTCCAATGACCCCACCAGAAATATCCGCAAACGGACATTTCCGAGCAGGGGTCAAGTCGGAAGGCAGCGCAAACTAGCAGTGTAGCCGAGAGGCTAACCGCTGTCCAGCCCACCCCGCAGGTCGTCGCGGAACAAGCCCTGGGACCTCGAAAAACCGGGTCCACCGGGCCGCTCGGAACGCGACGCTCCTGCCGGTCCGCTCGGGTGCCGCGGCGGTGGTGCTGCCGTTGCCTTACCCGAGAGGCGGCCGTTGCAAGCGCGGAAGGTCTTGCTGATGTCAGCGTGCCTGCCGGGCCGGTGTCGCGTCAAGGGCCGGTTACCGCTCGGGGTGTCTTTCCCACCCACGGGCTACCGGCGGGCATCGCTGAGAAGCCGGTGCGAGGAACCTGTACGCCCTGCTCACGCCACTGCCACCGGGCACCACCAACACGGCGGGCGGCGATCCGTTCCCGGATCACCGCCCGCCGCGACGCGGTGTGCCCCGGCTCACGTGAGCCGGACGCGCGTCAGGTCAACGCAAGGTCACTTGAGGGTGACCTTGGCGCCCTCGCCCTCGAGCTTGGCCTTGGCCTTCTCGGCGGTCTCCTTGTTGGCCTTCTCCAGGACGGCCTTCGGAGCGGCCTCGACCAGGTCCTTGGCCTCCTTGAGGCCCAGGCCGGTCAGCTCACGCACGACCTTGATGACCTGGATCTTCTTGCCACCGTCGGCGTCGAGGATGACGTCGAACTCGTCCTTCTCCTCCTCGACCGGGGCGGCGGCGGCGCCACCGGCACCACCGGCGGCGGCGACCGCGACCGGCGCCGCGGCGGTGACCTCGAAGGTCTCCTCGAACTGCTTCACGAACTCGGAGAGCTCGATCAGCGTCATCTCCTTGAACGCGTCGAGCAGCTCGTCGGTGCTGAGCTTCGCCATGTCTGGCGTCCTTTCTCGCAAGTGAAAACTAAGAACGTGGTGCGCCGGGAGGGCCTCAGGCCGCCTCGGCGCCCTCCTGCTCGCGCTTCTTGTCCGCCAGGGCGGCCGCCGCGCGGGCGGCCTTGGAGAGCGGAGCCTGGAACAGGGCCGCGGCCTTGCTCAGGTTGCCCTTCATGGCGCCGGCCAGCTTGGCCAGCAGCACCTCGCGGGACTCCAGGTCGGCAAGCTTCGTGACCTCGGCCGCGGAAATGGCCTTGCCCTCGAAGACACCGCCCTTGATGACGAGCTTCGGGTTGGCCTTCGCGAAGTCGCGAAGCCCCTTCGCCGCCTCGACGACGTCGCCCGAAACGAAAGTCAGCGCGGTAGGACCGGTGAACAGCTCGTCGAGGCCGGAGATGCCCGCATCGGCCGCGGCACGCTTGGCAAGCGTGTTCTTCGCGACCGTGTAGCTGGTCTCCTTGCCGAGCGAGCGCCGCAGCTGGGTGAGCTGCGAAACCGTGAGCCCGCGGTACTCGGTGAGCACGGTGGCTCCCGCGGCGCGGAAGCTCTCGGTCAGCTCGGCAACGGCCGTGGCCTTGTCGGCCCGGATCGGCTTGTCCGCCATGTCCCTCCTCTCTCGTTACTCGGAGCTGGCACGCCGACGACGGAGCGACGGCGGCGGAGGCACCACGACAACGAGAAAAGCCCCGGCGCAGGGCGCACGGGGCGAGGGCCGGCGGCACGGGCACAGTCGGCGGACCGTGCGTGACACCGAGTTTCGCTTGCCGCCCTGCGCGGGTCGCCCGTCGTCGCGGGACCTTCGACCGTGCGGGGCACGGTGACCAGCGGTCTTTGGGTGGAACTACCGGACCAGGTTACGCGACGCCTCGCGCAGCGCCAAATCGCCCCGTGTGCTCCCGGTCACCCGCCCGGGTCAGGCCCGGGTGCGGCGGCCCCAGGAGTAGCCGGCCAGCGCCACCGCCGCCCAGAGCACCGCCCAGCCGGTCAGGAGCAGACCGACACCGGCCGACACCGGGCCGGTCACCGCCCGCGCGGTCGCCATCACCGGCGGGACCAGCCACGGCGCCACCGAGTCGGAGAGGCCGAACACCACCACCCCGACCGTGCCCACCGCCAGCACCGCCACCCCGTAGCCGGCGCTGCGGGTGATCGCCCGGCTGGCCAGGGCGCCGAGCGCCACCGCCGCCGGCAGGGCGAGCAGGTGTGCCCAGACCCCGAGGGCCACCCCGACGAGGGCGGACCGCTCCCCCGACCCGGCGGCGAGCGTCACCCCGCCGAGCGGCCACGGCACCACCAACGCGACCACCACCACGGCAAGCCCGGCCAGGAACGCCGCGAGCAGGCCGGCGAGCCGCTCCCGCACCGGCCCGACCACCACCCGGGCCAGACGGCGCTGCACGTCCGGTTCGACGTCGAGCAGGATCTTGGTCTGCCAGGCGAGCACCGGGAACAGCACCACCGCGGAGACCCCGTAGGCCTCCGCGGGCCGGGCCCGACCGCCGCCGTGCAGGATCCCCAGGACGAGCAGGCCGGCCAGCAGCGGCGCCAGCGCCCGCCCGGTCCGCACGAAGCCGGCCAACCGCAGCCGTACCAGCGCGATCATCGGGCCACCTCCGGTGCCGGCCCGGGTCGGCCCGAGTCCCCGGCCCCGGCGTCGACGTGGCCCGGGGAACCGAACCGGGTCTCCGCGGCCGAGGAGGCGGTGTCGGATCCGGTGCCGCCCGGGGCACCGGCGGTGGGCGCGCCGGCCGAC
>NZ_CADEAU010000158.1 GCF_902825405.1 Micromonospora maritima
CCGCCGGTGACCGGTTCGGCCGCCGGCTGCGGTCCGCGCCGGCGCTGCTGGTCGACCGGTTCCGGCGGGTACGGGCGGGCGCGGGACTGGCCGCCCAGGCGGGGCTCGCCGCCGGCCTCTCCTGGTGGGTCGCGGACTCGCTGCTGGACATCGCGCAACCCGTCTTCGCCCCGATCTCCGCGGTCGTGGCGCTCGCCGCCTCGGTCGGCCAGCGGGTGCGCCGTACCGTCGAACTGATCATCGGGGTGGCGGTCGGCATCCTGATCGGGAATGTGCTGATCGGCCTGGTCGGGATCGGCGCGTGGCAGCTCGGTCTCATCGTCGCGCTGGCCGTGGTGGTGGCGGCGTTCGTCGGCCGCAGCCCGGCGCTGGTGGTCCAGGCCGGGGCGACGGCGGTGCTGATCGGCACGCTGACGCCGACGGTGCCGAACCTGGAGGCGCCCCGGGTGCTGGACGCGCTCATCGGCGGCGGGGCGACCCTGCTGGTGACGGCGGTGCTGCTGCCGCTGAACCCGTTGCGGATCATCAACCGGGCCGCCGGCCCCGCCCTGGACCTGCTGGCCGAGCAGTTGGACCACACCGCCGACGCGCTGCGGGAGCGGGACGCGGAGGCGGCGCGCGTCGCCCGGGACCGGTTGCGGAACAACAAGAAGGAGATGGGCTCCTTCGGTGAGGCCGCGCAGGGCGCGCGGGAGGCCGCCACGCTCTCACCGGTCTACTGGACCGCCCGGGAGGGACCGCTCGGCCGCTACGCCCAGGCGGTCGAGCCGGTGGACCGGGCGATGCGCAACAGCGGGACGCTGATCCGCCGGGCGGTCACGTTGATCGCGGACGGTGAGCGGGTGCCGGAGACCATGCCGGTCGCGGTGGGGGCGCTTGCCGACGCGGTCCGCACGTTGCGCAAGGAGTTCGCCCGAGGCACGCCGGAGGCGACCCGGTGCCGGGAGTCCGCGCTGCGCGCGGTCGCCGAGGCCGGTCGCGCCTACCGGGCCGGCGTCGACTTCTCCGGCGCGGTGGTGGTCGCCCAGGTGCGGACGGCGGCCAGTGATCTCCTGGTCGCCACCGACGTCGACCAGGAGGAGGCGAACCGCCTGGTCCGCTCGGCGTTCGGCCCGCTCGACCCGCCCGGGACCGGCGGTCCGCCGGCGCGGGACGGGTGACGCCGTTGCTCCCCTCCTGCGGGCCGGCCGGGCGTGACGGCCCTCACCCGCCGCCGGGCCGGCGTGAAAAGCGCGTCAAGAAACCGCCGGCCGGCGTGATGGTCGCGTTATAGCCCCTGTCCGTCGGCTCGACCTGGCGTTTTGATTGCCCGGCGCGACCGGGAGGCGGTCGCGAGGACATCGTCCGCTAGGAGAGGTCAGCCGTGTCTGACGTGCTGTTCGTGTTGCTGACGGTGGGGCTGTTCGCGGCTCTCGCCCTCGTGGTGAGGGGTGTGGAGAAGCTGTGAGCGCCGTCAACGCCGTGGGCCTGGTGCTGGCGATCGGTCTGGGCGTGTTCCTGGTCGTCGCCCTGCTGTTCCCGGAGCGCTTCTGATGAGCATGACAACAGCCGGGGTGCTCTTCGTGCTGTCGCTGGTGGTGGCGCTGGTTGCCGTCTACCGGCCGTTCGGCGACCACATGTACCGGGTGGTCTCCGGCACCCGGTCCGCCCGCGTGGAGCGGGGAATCTACCGCCTGGTCGGGGTCAACCCGGCCGCCGAGCAGACCTGGGGCGTGTACGCCCGCAGCGTGCTGGCCTTCTCGGCCGTCTCGATCCTGTTCCTGTACGCCTTCCAGCGCCTGCAGAACCACCTCTGGCTCTCGCTGGGCTTCGACCCGGTGATCACCCATGGTGCGTGGAACACCGCGGTCTCGTTCGTGACCAACACGAACTGGCAGTGGTACTCGGGTGAGTCGACCATGGGTCACCTGGTGCAGATGGCCGGCCTGGCGGTGCAGAACTTCGTCTCCGCCGCGGTGGGCATCGCCGTCGCGGTGGCGCTGGTCCGGGGCTTCGCCCGCAGTCGTACCGGCGAGCTGGGCAACTTCTGGGTCGACCTGACCCGGATCGTCCTGCGGATCCTGCTGCCGATCGCGGTGCTCGGCGCGCTCGCCCTGATGATCGGCGGCGCGGTGCAGAACCTGTCCGGCGGCACCGACGTGACCACGCTGACCGGCGGCACCCAGACCATCACCGGCGGGCCGGTGGCCAGCCAGGAGGTCATCAAGGAGCTGGGCACCAACGGTGGCGGCTTCTACAACGTCAACAGCGCCCACCCGTTCGAGAACCCGACCACCTGGACGAACTGGATCGAGATCTTCCTGATCCTGCTCATCCCGTTCAGCCTGCCCCGGGTCTTCGGTCGGATGGTCGGGCAGAACCGGCAGGGCTACGCGATCGCCGCGGTGATGGCGATCCTCGCGTTGGCCAGCATCACCCTGACCAACGTGTTCGAGCTGACCGGCAACGGCACGGTGCCGCAGGCGGTCGGCGCGGCCCTCGAAGGCAAGGAGGTGCGGTTCGACGTGTCGAACTCGGCCACCTTCGCCGCCGCCACCACGCTCACCTCGACCGGCGCGGTCAACTCGTTCCACGACTCGTACACCGCGCTCGGCGGCGGGATGTTGCTCGGCAACATGATGCTCGGCGAGGTCGCCCCGGGCGGTGTCGGCGCCGGCCTGTACGGCCTGCTGATCCTCGCGGTGATCACGGTGTTCGTCGCCGGCCTGATGGTCGGCCGTACGCCGGAGTACCTGGGCAAGAAGATCGGCTCGCGCGAGATCAAGTTCGCCTCGATGTACTTCCTGATCACCCCGGCGCTCGTGCTCACCGGCACCGCCGCCGCGTTCGCCACCGGCAACAACTCGACCGCGCTCAACGTCGGCCCGCACGGTCTCTCCGAGGTGCTCTACGCGTTCACCTCGGCGAGCAACAACAACGGCTCGGCGTTCGCCGGCATCACCGTGAACACGCCGTGGTGGAACACCGCGCTGGGCCTGTGCATGCTGCTCGGCCGGTTCCTGCCGATCATCTTCGCGCTGGCGCTGGCCGGCTCGCTGGCCCGCCAGCATCCCACGCCCGCGTCCGAGGGCACCCTGCCCACCCACCGGCCGCTCTTCGTGGGCATGGTCGTCGGCGTCACGGTGATCCTCGTCGCGCTCACCTTCCTGCCCGCGCTCGCGCTCGGCCCGCTGGCCGAAGGGCTGTGACCACCATGAGAGACAAGGACATGACGGCACCTTCCGACACCGCCGACGCGCCGACCCCCGGCACGCCGGCCACCCAGGGCGACCGGGTCGGCGGTGGCCTCCTCGACCCGAGGCAGCTGGTCCGGTCGCTGCCGGACGCGCTGCGCAAGCTCGACCCGCGGACCCTGTGGCGCAACCCGGTGATGCTGATCGTCGAGATCGGCGCGCTGTTCACCACCGTCCTCGCGGTCGCCGACCCGTCGGTGTTCGCACTCGCCATCACGATCTGGCTCTGGCTGACCGTGGTCTTCGCCAACCTGGCCGAGGCGGTCGCCGAGGGCCGGGGCAAGGCCCAGGCGGACACGCTGCGGCGGGCCAAGCAGGACACCATCGCCACCCGCCTGCTCGGCTGGGCTCCGGGCGCGGCGGCCAACCGCTACCGCGACGAGGCGGTGCCCGCACCGCAGCTCAAGCAGGGCGACATCGTCCTGGTCGAGGCCGGACAGATCATCCCGGGCGACGGCGACGTCGTCGAGGGCATCGCCAGCGTCGACGAGTCGGCGATCACCGGCGAGTCCGCTCCGGTGATCCGGGAGTCCGGCGGCGACCGCAGCGCGGTCACCGGCGGCACCCGGGTGCTCTCCGACCGGATCGTCGTGAAGATCACCCAGAAGCCGGGGGAGAGCTTCATCGACCGGATGATCGCCCTCGTCGAGGGCGCCAACCGGCAGAAGACCCCGAACGAGATCGCACTCAACATCCTGCTGGCCGCGCTGACGATCATCTTCCTGCTCGCGGTCGTCACGCTCCAGCCCTTGGCGATCTTCTCCAAGGCCTACCAGGCCGCCGCGCCGAACACCCAGGCGATCACCGACTCCGGTGTCACCGGCATCGTGCTGGTCTCCCTGCTGGTCTGCCTCATCCCGACCACCATCGGCGCGTTGCTGTCCGCCATCGGCATCGCCGGCATGGACCGCCTCGTGCAGCGCAACGTGCTCGCCATGAGCGGCCGGGCGGTCGAGGCGGCCGGCGACGTCAACACGCTGCTGCTGGACAAGACCGGCACGATCACCCTGGGCAACCGGCAGGCCGCCGAGTTCCTGCCGGTGGCCGGCGTGGACGCGGCCACGGTCGCCGACGCGGCGCAGCTGTCCAGTCTGGCCGACGAGACGCCCGAGGGGCGCTCGGTGGTGGTGCTGGCCAAGAACGAGTTCGGGCTGCGAGAGCGCGAGCCCGGTCTGATCCCGCACGCCACCTTCGTGCCGTTCACCGCGCAGACCCGGATGAGCGGCGTCGACCTGGCCGGTGACGGCGGCGTCGGCGACCGGCAGATCCGCAAGGGCGCCGCCGCCGCGGTCATGAAGTGGGTACGCGAGAACGGCGGCCACCCGACCGAGCAGGTCGGTGAACTGGTCGACGCGATCAGCGGCACCGGCGGCACCCCGCTCGTGGTCGCCGAGCACACCGCCGGCGAACCGGCCCGGGCGCTGGGCGTCATCCACCTCAAGGACGTCGTCAAGGCCGGCATGCGCGAGCGTTTCGACGAGATGCGCCGGATGGGCATCCGGACCGTGATGATCACCGGTGACAACCCGCGGACCGCCAAGGCCATCGCCGACGAGGCCGGCGTGGACGACTTCCTCGCCGAGGCCACGCCGGAGGACAAGCTCGCCCTGATCAAGAAGGAGCAGGAGGGCGGCCGGCTGGTCGCCATGACCGGTGACGGCACCAACGACGCGCCGGCGCTGGCCCAGGCCGACGTCGGGGTCGCCATGAACACCGGCACGTCGGCCGCGAAGGAGGCCGGCAACATGGTCGACCTCGACTCCGACCCGACCAAGCTGATCGAGATCGTGGAGATCGGCAAGCAGTTGCTGATCACCCGGGGCGCGTTGACGACGTTCAGCATCGCCAACGACATCGCGAAGTACTTCGCGATCATCCCGGCCATGTTCGCCGGCATCTACCCCGCGCTGGACACGCTGAACGTGATGCGGCTGGCCAGCCCGACGTCGGCGATCCTCTCCGCGGTCATCTTCAACGCGATCGTCATCGTCGCGCTGATCCCGCTGGCCCTGCGGGGCGTCCGCTACCGCCCGGCCAGCGCGTCGGCGCTGCTCAGCCGCAACCTGCTGCGGTACGGGCTCGGCGGCATCGTGGTGCCGTTCGTCGGCATCAAGCTCATCGACCTGCTCATCCAGTTCGTCCCGGGGATCTCGTGATGCGCCTTCCCAGTTGGCTCTCCCAGCATGTGGCCGCCCTGCGCGCGGTGCTCGTCTTCACCGTGCTGCTCGGCCTGGCCTACCCGCTCGCCCTGGTCGCCGTGGGCCGGATCCCCGGCCTCGACGGCAAGGCCGACGGGTCCCTGATCGAGGTCGGCGGCAAGACCGTCGGCAGCTCGCTGATCGGGCAGTCGTTCACCGACGCGGACGGCAACCCGGTCCCGCGCTACTTCCAGTCCCGCCCGTCCGCCGCCGGTGACGGCTACGACCCGACCTCCACCGCGGCCAGCAACCTCGGCCCGGAGAGCGTGGTGGACACGCTGGCGGCCGACCCCGCCGACTCCACGCCGAGCCTGCTCACCCAGGTCTGCGCGCGCAGCAAGGCGGTCGGCGAGCTGGACGGCGTGGACGGGCGGCGCCCGTACTGCACGCCGGACGGGGTGGGTGCGGTGCTGGCCGTGTTCCGCGCCGACGGACTGACCGGCAGAATCACCCGGGTGGTGAGCGTCAACCAGGTCGCGCCGGCGACGCCGTTCGTGTCGACGTGGCAGGGCGTCCCGGTCGAGCTGGCCCAGCCCGACCAGGACTACGTGGCCGAGGGTGGTGTCGTCACCCCGGTCCGGGGGGACGCGCCGGCGGAGCCGGCCGTGCCGGCCGACGCCGTCACCGCCAGCGGCAGCGGCCTCGATCCGCACATCTCCCCGGCGTACGCGGAGATCCAGGTGGCCCGCGTGGCGCGCGAGCGCGGCGCGGACCCGGCGGCGGTCCGCAAGCTGGTCGAGGAGCACACCACCGCGCGGTCGCTCGGCTTCATGGGCGAGCCCGGCGTGAACGTGCTGGAACTCAACCTCGCGCTGGACGAGAAGTACCCGGCGCGCTGACGCCGGCAGCTGTTAAGAAGGGGCCCCGCCTCTACCGAAGGCGTTAAGCGGGGCCCCTTCCTTCTCACTCAGGGAGGATGGGGCCGTGGGCAGGGGCGAACTGCGGATCTACCTGGGTGCCGCCCCGGGGGTCGGCAAGACCTACGCCATGCTCGAGGAGGCCCAGCGCCGGGCCGAGCGTGGCACCGACGTGGTGGTCGGCCTGGTCGAGACGCACGGCCGGCCGCACACCGCGGCGATGGTCGGCGACCTGGAGGTGGTGCCGCGCCGGTCGATGACCTACCGGGGCGCCGACTTCACCGAGATGGACCTCGACGCGGTGCTGGCCCGCCGCCCCGAGGTGGTGGTGGTGGACGAGCTGGCCCACACCAACGTCCCCGGCTCCCGGCACGACAAGCGCTGGCAGGACGTCCAAGAGCTGCTCGACGCCGGGATCAGCGTGCTCTCCACGGTCAACGTCCAGCACCTGGAGTCGCTCAACGACGTCGTCGCGCAGATCACCGGCACCACCCAGCGGGAGACCGTGCCGGACCAGGTGGTCCGCGCCGCAGAGCAGGTCGAGCTGGTGGACATGACGCCGGAGGCGCTGCGCCGCCGGATGGCGCACGGCAACATCTACCGGCCCGACAAGATCGACGCGGCGTTGGGCAACTACTTCCGGGTCGGCAACCTCACCGCACTGCGCGAACTGGCGCTGCTCTGGCTGGCCGACAAGGTCGACGAGCAGCTCGACGCGTACCGGGCCCAGCAGGGCATCTCCGCGACCTGGGAGGCGCGGGAGCGGGTGGTCGTCGCGCTCACCGGTGGCCCGGAGGGCGAGACGTTGATCCGCCGGGCCGCCCGGATCGCCGCCCGCAGCAAGGGCGCCGACCTGCTCGCCGTGCACGTGGCCCGCAGCGACGGGCTGGCCGACGCGGACCCGGTCCAGCTGGCCCGGCAGCGGGTGCTGGTGGAGAGCCTCGGCGGCACCTACCACCAGGTGCTCGGCACCGACATCCCGGCCGCGCTGCTCGACTTCGCCCGCGGGGTCAACGCCACCCAGCTCGTGCTCGGCGCGAGCCGGCGGGGGCGGTTCGCGCAGGTCCTCTCCCGCGGCGTCGGCGTGACCACCACCGCGCTCTCCGGTGCCATCGACGTGCACCTGGTCACCCACCCCGAGGCGGGGCGCGGGCGTCGCGGGGCCGGGGTGCCCGCCGCGCTGTCCCGCCGTCGCCGGCTGCTCGGGTACGCGCTGGCCGTGCTCGGCATGCCGCTGCTCACGCTGCTGCTGGAAGCCCTGCCCGACCTCACCCTCACCAACGACATCCTGCTCTTCCTGGCCGGCGTGGTCGGGGTGGCGCTGGTCGGCGGGCTGTGGCCGGCACTTGTCGCCGCGCTCGGCGGATCGCTGCTGCTCAACTGGTTCTTCACCCCGCCGTACCGCACGCTGACCATCGCCGAGGCGGACAACCTGCTCGCGCTCGGCGTGTTCGTCGGCGTCGCCGTCGCGGTCAGCTGGGTGGTGGACGTGGCGGCCCGGCGTACCCGGGAGGCGGCCCGCGCCTCGGCCGACGCGCAGACGCTGGCCACCGTCGCCGGCAGCGTGCTGCGCGGCGAGCGTCCGCTGCCCGCCCTGCTGGACCGGCTCCGGGAAACGTTCGGGCTGCGCGCGGTGAGCGTGCTGGAACTGACCGCCGAGGCCGAGGGGCGGCCGGCCCGGTCCCGGGAAAAGGGCTCGTGGCGGGTGGTGGCCGGCGTCGGCGACGACCAGCCGGGCAGCCCGAGCGCCGGGGAGACGGTGGTGCCGGTCGACGACCGGCTCAGCGTGGTGCTCGCCGGCCGGCGGCTGGAGGCCGCCGACCGCCGGGTGGTCGAGGCGTTCGCCGCACAGGCCGCGCTCGCGCTGCGCCAGGAACGCCTCGCCGAGGAGGCGGCCACCGCCCGACCGCTGGCCGCCGCCGACCGGATGCGGACCGCGCTGCTCGCCGCGGTCAGCCACGACCTGCGCACGCCGCTCGCGTCGGCCAAGGCCGCGGTGAGCAGCCTGCGCAGCCACGACGTGGAGTTCGACGCCGATGACCGGGAGGAGCTGCTGGCCACCGCCGACGAGTCGCTGGACCGGCTGGGCCGGCTGGTGGCGAACCTGCTCGACATGAGCCGGTTGCAGGCCGGCGCGCTGGGCGTCACCGCCACCGCGGTCGGGCTGGAGGACGTCGTACCCCGGGCCCTGGACGAACTGGGCGCGGCGGCGGCCGAGGTGACCACGGACATCGCGCCGGACCTGCCGGCGGCGCTGGCCGACCCCGGCCTGCTGGAGCGGGTGCTGGTCAACATCGTCGCCAACGCGCTGCGGCACAGCCCGCCCGGGCGACCGCCGACGATCACCGGCAGCGCGCACGCCGGCCAGGTCGAGCTGCGGGTGATCGACACCGGGCCGGGCATCCCCGAGGACCAGTGGGAGCACGTCTTCCTGCCGTTCCAGCGCCTCGGCGACCGGGACAACCAGACCGGGGTGGGGCTGGGTCTGGCGCTGTCCCGTGGTCTCGCCGAGGCGATGGGTGGCAGCATCACCCCGGAGACCACGCCGGGCGGCGGTCTCACCATGGTGCTGCGGCTGCCGGCCGCCACCGAGCCGGAGGGGCCGCAGGAATGACCCGCATCCTGGTCGTCGACGACGAGCCGCAGATCCTGCGCGCCCTGCGGATCAACCTGCGCGCCCGGGGCTACGACGTCGAGGTGGCCGACACCGGGGCCGCCGCGTTGAAGGCCGCCGCCGGCCACCCGCCGGACCTGGTGGTGCTCGACCTCGGCCTGCCCGACCTGGACGGCACCGAGGTGATCCGGGGCCTGCGCGGCTGGACCGGCGTGCCGATCATCGTGCTCTCCGGGCGGGCCGGCAGCGAGGACAAGGTGGCCGCGCTCGACGCGGGCGCCGACGACTACGTCACCAAGCCGTTCGGGGTGGACGAGCTGCTCGCCCGGATCCGCGCGGTGACCCGGCGGCTCGCCCCCGCCACCCCGGCCGCGCCGGCGCTGCGGATCGGCCGGAACACCGTCGACCTGGCCGACCGGACCGTCACCCGGGACGACGGCGTCGAGGTCAAGCTCACCCCCACCCAGTGGGCGATGCTGGAGAAGCTGCTGCGCAACCCCGGCAAGCTGGTCAGCCAGCGACAGCTGCTGCACGACGTGTGGGGGCCGGAATACCAGCAGGAGACCAACTACCTCCGGCAGTACATGGCGCAGTTGCGCCGCAAGTTGGAGGACGACCCGGCCCGGCCCCGGCACCTGATCACCGAGCCGGGGATGGGCTACCGCTACCGGCCCTGACGTTTGCCCCGGCGCCGGTGGGGGACTCGGCGAGCCGGCCGAGCGGCGGGGGAGGGGCATGGCGGACAACCGGTCCTCTGAGGGTTTCGGTCGGCAGCTGGACGAGCACGCCATCGACGCCGGCGCGGCCGAGCCGGAGCGGCCCGCCGGGCTGGTCGACAGCGGGGTCTACGTCGACGGCGTCCGGCGGGCGTCGCCGGTCAGCCTCGCCGACACGTTCCGCTGCCTCCAGCAGCTGGACGCCGCGATGGCCTGGATCGGGCTGCGCCGGCCCAGCCGGGAGCAGGTCGCCTCGCTGGCCGCCGAGTTCCAGCTCCCCGAGCTGGCCGTCGAGGACGCCATCAACGCCCACCAGCGGCCGAAGCTGGAACGGTACGGCGACACCCTGTTCGTGGTGCTGCGCGCCGCCCGCTACCTGGACGCCCGGGAGGCGGTCGAGTTCGCCGAGCTGCACCTCTTCCTCGGGCCCGGCTTCGTGATCACCGTCCGGCACGGGGGCACGCCCGACCTCGTGGCCGTCCGCCGTCGGTTGGAGGCGGAGCCGGCGGTGCTCGCGCTCGGCCCCGAGGCGGTCCTCTACGCCGTGCTCGACCGGGTGGTCGACGGTTACGCCCCGGTGGTGGCCGGGCTGGAGAACGACATCGACGAGATCGAGACCGAGGTGTTCGGCGGCGACCCGAACGCCAGCCGCCGCATCTACGAGCTGAGCCGCGAGGTGATCCAGTTCCAGCGGGCGACCCGGCCGCTGCTGAAGGTCGTCGACGCGCTCACCCACGGCTTCGACCGCTACGGCACCGACGAGGAGCTGCGCCGCCGGCTGCGTGACGTGGCCGACCACCTGACCCAGGTGGTGGAGCGGATCGACGGCTTCCGGCACCTGCTGCAGAACATCCTCACCGTCAACGCCACCCTGGTCTCGCAGGCGCAGAACGAGGAGATGCGCAGCCTGACCGCGGCCAGCTTCGAGCAGAACGAGGAGATCAAGCGGGTCTCCGCCTGGGCGGCGATCCTGTTCGCGCCCACCCTGATCGGCACCGTCTACGGGATGAACTTCACCCACATGCCGGAACTGGGCTGGCGCTACGGCTATCTCTTCGCGGTCGTGCTGATGCTCGCCGTCTGCGGCGCGCTCTACCTGCTGTTCAAGCGCCGCGGCTGGCTCTGAGCGGGGCCGCCCTCCGGTCCCGCAGCGCGACCGCGGCCAGCACCGCCGTGCCGGCCAGCGCGGCGGCGGGCGCGACCACCAGCCCGTACC
>NZ_CADEAU010000159.1 GCF_902825405.1 Micromonospora maritima
GACGGCGACCCGCCCGCCCGGTTCCAGGCCCGCCCGCAACAGGTCGGCCGCGACCCGGTCGGCCCGCTCGGCCAGCTCCCGGTAGGTGGTCGCCGTCCGGCCCTCGACGACCGCGATCGCCCCCGGCCGGGCCGCCGCCCGCTCGACGAACAGCTCGTGCAGGGTGCTCTCGCGCGGGTACGGCACCCGGCTGTCCCGCACCTGTCGGTGGACGTCCCGCCACGGGTTGGCCACGGCCGATCTCATGACATCGCGACCAGGATGCGCCGGTCCCCGGTGTACGCCCGCCGGCCGTGCAGGGCCAGCATGTTCTCCACCAGCAGCACGTCGCCGCGCCGCCACGGCACGTCGAGTGCGTGCCGCTCCGCGGTGGCCCGCACCTCGTCGAGGTCGGCGGCGGGAATGTCGGAGCCGTCGCCGTAGCTGGCCCACAGCGGTAGGTTCGTCGGGTCACCGGCCAGGCTGAGCAGGGCCTCGGCGTCGGCCGGCGGCAGGTTCGACACGTGCCACTGGTCCGCCTGGTTGAACCAGGCCCGCTCCCCGGTCACCGGGTGCGCGCGCGTCGCCGCCTGGGTCTGCCAGCTGCGCAGCCCGCCGTCGGCGGTCCACTCGTGCCCGGCACCCGCCTCGTCCAGCAGCGTGCGGACCGCCTCCCGGTCGTCGGTCTCGTAGGTGGCCTGCCACGACTTGCCGAGCCCGAAGCCGCCGTGCATCGTCCGCCGGTAGGTCACCCCGTGGCGTTCGAAGCGCTCACGCACCCCGGCGTCGAGGTCGCGCAGCAGCGTACGGCCGTCACACAGGTGGGTGGCGCCGCCGCCGGCCGGCTCGACCAGGCAGCAGAAGTAGAGCCGCTCCGGCCAGTCCGGCGCGTACGACAGCTCGTTGTGCAGCGAGATGTCGTACCCGGCCGGGTAGTCGGTCGACGTGTAGACCCCGTCGGTGACCTGGGTGCGAGGTGAGTTGCCGTGCGCGTAGCCGCGGGTCGCCACGCCGAAGTGGTCGACCACCGCGCGGAAGTCCTCCGGGGTGCCCACCGGCAACCCGCGCAGGAAGACGGCGCCGTGCCGGAGCAGCAGCGCGGCCACCGACGGATCGCACCGGTCCAGTTCGGCGAGGCCGGCCGCCAGGTCGCCGGCGCCGGGCACCGTGACCATGGCGGCCGTCGTGCCACCGGACGGGCTGTTCACCGTCTCGATCTTCATGGGGTCCTCATCTCTGGAAGTCGGGCGCGGCCGGTCACTCCGCCGGTTCCGGCAGGGTCCGCAGGCCGGGGATGGGCGAGAACAGGTAGACGAAGATCGGCAGGATCAGGCAGAGCCCGAAGACCACCAGGACCGGCCGGATGCCCCAGACCTCGGCCGCCGCGCCGGCGGCGAAGGCGCCCAGGGGCGCCAGGCCGAGCGAGAGCCCACGGAACGCCGAGGCCACCCGTCCCTGCATGTTGTCGGGGGTCAGCGCCATCCGCACCGAGCCCATGCTGACGCTGCTCATCGGCATGGTCAGACCGGTGGCGAACTGGACGAGCGTCAGCAGCACCACCGCCGGCCAGAACGACCTCGGCGTGAAGGGGATGAGCAGGAAGGCCGGGTTGCAGACGACGGTGCACCAGATCGCCGTCCGTCCGGGGCCGAAGCGGCGCAGCGCCGGGATGGAGAGCGTGGCGCCGACGACCGCGCCGGCCCCGCCGGCCGCGAAGATCAACGCGACCACTCCGCTGGGCAGCTTGAGATCCTGCACCAGGAACAGGACGTACAGCGTCTGGATGCCGCTCCAGAAGGTGACGAAGATGCCGGTGGAGATCACCATGGGGCGCAGGATGGGCTGCCGGACCACGTACCGCAGCCCGGCAGTGATCATGGGCAGCAGCCGGGGCCGCGCCCCGTCGCCCTCGGGCACCGGACGTGGCTCCGGGGTGCGGATCGTGGCCAGGTTGACCGCCGAGATCAGGCAGGTGATCGACCCGACCAGCAGCGCCACCGCGGCGTTGAACCTGGCGATCAGGGCGGCCGCCAGGGCGGGCGCCCCGAGCTGCGCGACCGAGTGGCTGATCGACAGCTTCCCGTTCGCCTCCCCGAGGTGTTCCCGGGTCACCAGCGACGGCAGGTACGCCTGGTAGGCGACGTCGAAGGCGATACCCATCACGGCGACACCGAACGCCACCACGTAGAGCCACCCCATGGCGAGCTGGTCGGTGAGGAAGAGCAGCGGGATGCTCAGCAGCAGCACGAACCGGCCGAGGTCCGCCCCGATCATGACCGGGCGGCGCCGGACGCGGTCGAGCCAGACCCCGACCACCAGGTAGAGCAGCGCCGGCAACCGCAGCACGGCCCCGAGGATGCCCATCTCGGACGGGGTGGCCGCCAGCAGCACGACCGCCACCAGCGGCAACGCCACGACGGTGACCTCGGAGCCGAGCATGGCGAGACTCTCGCCGCTCCACAGTTTGAGGAAGTCGCGGTTGCCCCGCAGGCCGCGGTCCGCGCCCTTGTCGGGAGCGCCCTGCTCCGGGGCCTCAGCGGGTGCGGTCCGGCTGTCCATGGTGCATCCATCTCCTCATCTGTGCCGCCATCTGGCTGACGTACGGCTCGTACACCGCGGTGAAGCGGGTTCCGGGGATCGGCTGGACGGCGAAGCGACCGGTCACCAGGTCCCGCCATCCGTAGTCGCGATCCGGCGTGACGTCGTGGTCCTCACTGGGCATGAAGAGCACCACGTCGCCCGGGTAGGGGGCGTGCGTGTAGTGGCCGACCGCGTGCGCGTTGGCCCGGAACACGGCCAGGTAGCGGCGCACCTCCTCGATCTCGGTCGCCGCGTACTGGAGGGTGTCCTCCTGGGTGGCCGCCTGGATGATGGTCAGCAGCTGCTCCTCGGGCGAGCGGGTGCTGAGCTCCTCCGGGTCCACCGTGTTCAGGCCGCCGGCCAGGGCATGGATCATGAGCTGGGTGTCGCTCTCCAGGGTGGTCCGGACGACCGGCTCCTCGATCGACGACCAGACGGGCATGACCAGCGGCACCTCGGCGCCGCCGTCCCGCAGCCGGCGGGCCACCTCCAGGGCGATGTTGCCGCCGATGCAGAAACCACCCAGCAGGTACGGCCCTTCGGGGCGGATCGCCCGGATGTGCTCGGCGTAGCGGTCGGCCATGGTGTCCAGCCCCTGGATCGGCTCCTCGCCGGGGGTGAACCCGTAGCCGGGGATGGCGTAGACGGGCTGGTCCGGGCCGAGGTGCTCGGCCAGTGGCCGGTACCGGAAGATCTGCCCGCCGAGCGCGTGCAGGAGGAACAGCGGTGGCCGGTCACCGGTCTCCCGCAACGGCACCACCCGGTCGACCACCCGGGCCCTGCCCGGGACCCCCGCCACGGCCGGGGGCGCCGCGGTGACCACCTCGGCGAGCTGGGCCACCGTGGGTGCGGCCAGCAGCGAGGCCAGCGGCAGCTCGCGCGCGAACTCCTGGCGCACCAGCATCGCCAGCCGCAGCGCGATCAGCGAGTGCCCACCGAGGTCGAAGAAGTTGTCGTGGACACCGACGGTCTCGACGTTGAGCAGCTTCGCCCAGATGGCGACGAGCCCGGCCTCGGTGGGGTTGCGTGGGGGTGTGTGGTCGGTGCGGGTCACGTCCGGTTCCGGTAGCGCCGAGCGGTCGAGTTTCCCGTTCACCGTGGTCGGCAACTCCTCGATCACCACCACCTGCGCCGGCACCGCGTACTCCGGCAACCGACGACCCAACACCACCCGCCAGTCCACACCCGACACGTCCACCCCGACCTCGGGCACCACATAACCCACCAACCGCACCCCGGCGCCCTCACCCCGCGCCACCACCACCGCCGAACGGACCCCCGGCACCGCCACCAACGCGGCCTCCACCTCACCGGTCTCGATCCGGAAACCCCGCACCTTCACCTGACCGTCAGAACGCCCCAGGAACTCCACCGACCCGTCCGGACGCCACCGCGCCACATCCCCCGTCCGATACAACCGCGCACCCACCACACCGAACGGATCCGGCACGAACCGCTCCGCCGTCCACCCCGCCCGACCCACATAACCCCGACCGACCTGCACCCCACCGATACACAACTCACCCGGCACCCCCACCGGAACCCGACCCAACCCCGAATCCAGAACCTCCACCCGCGTATTCGCCACCGGCCGACCGATAGGCACCACACCACCACCCGGCGAACACCGATGCCACGTCACATCCACCGCCGCCTCGGTCGGCCCATACAAATTGAACAACTCCACCCCGGGCAACACCTCGAAGAACCGACGCACCACATCCGGCCCCAACGCCTCACCCGAACAGAACACCCGACGCAACCCCGCCGCCCGAACCCCCACACCAGGCTCCGCCAAAAACGCATCCAACATCGACGGCACAAAATGAACCGTCGTCACCCGCTCCGACTCCACCACACCCAACAACGCCGCCGAATCCCGATGCACCCCAGGATCCACCACCACCATCGACGCCCCCACCAACGACGGCCAGAACAACTCCCACACCGACACGTCGAAAGAAAACGGCGTCTTCACCAACACACGATCGTCCGCCGCCAACCCGAACTCGTCCTGCATCCACCACAACCGATTCCAAATCGACCGATGCGACACCCCCACACCCTTCGGCCGACCCGTCGAACCAGACGTATAGATCACATACGCCAACGCCTCACCCGGCACCGCCACACCCAACGGCCCATCCGCACACCCCACCTCCTCACCCAGCACCACCACCCGCACACCCACACCCACCACACCCGCCACCCGATCCGCCAGATCAGCCGACGTCACCACCACCCCCGCACCCGAATCAGCGACCATCACCCCCAACCGCTCATCCGGCAACGACGGCTCCAACGGCAGATACGCACCCCCCGCCGCCACCACCCCATGAACCCCCACCAACAACCCCACACCCCGCTCCGCACACACCCCCACCACCGAATCCACCCCGACACCCACACCCACCAACAACCGACCCAACCGCCGCACCCGCGACCCGAACTCCACCCCCGACACCACACCCCACGAACCCACCACACCCCCACCACCACCCACCACATCCACCAACGACCCCACCCCGAACACCCGCGACACCCCCGAGACCGGAGGTTGGTGGGCGGGGTCGAGCAGCGGTCGGGTCGGGCGTGGGCTGGCCGACGGGTCGTCGGTCATCGCGGTGAGGGCACGGAGGTAGCAGTCCCGGAACCCGGCGATCTGGTCCGGCGGGAACTGGTTGGCGTCGAAGCGCAGCTCCAGGGTCAGGCCGACCCCGTCGGGGTCGCGGATCATGTTCGCCGCGAAGGCCAGGTTGGTCTGTTCGAACGTCTCGCTGCCGAGCAACTCGACGGGGCCGGCGTCGGCGGCGCCCCGGTAGTGGTGGAAGTCCCGGAAGTCGAAGATCGCGTCGAACAGCGCGTCGCGACCGGCCAGCCGCTGGATCTCGAAGAGCGGGAAGGCGCGGTGGGGCATCACCGCCAGTTCCGCGTCGAAGACCCGGCGGACCAGGTCGCTCCAACTCGCCGCGGTGACGTCCACGCGCAGCGGCACCGAGTTGAGGAACAGACCGAGGACCTCCTGCGCCCCCTCCTGCTCGGCCCGGGCGTGGGTGACCACGCCGCTGACCGCGTCGGCGGCGCCGGTGAGCAGGGCGACCACCCGCAGGTGTGCGGTGAGCAGCACGGTGCGCAGCGGCACCCCCAGCTCGACCGCGAGCCGGCCCAGCCGCGTCACCAGGTCCGCGTCGAGGCCGGTCCGCAGCGCGTCGACCCGCTCACCCCGCTCGACCGGATACCCGGGCAACCGGGGCAGCCGGCCGTCCGGCGCGTCGGCCGTCAGCCTGGCCCAGAAGTCACGACTGGCCGGGGCGACGACGGCACGCTTCTCCCGCGCCACGAACTCCCGGAACGTGACCGACGGCGCGACGACCGGCAGCGGCGTGCCGTCGAGGTGACCGGTGTAGCGGCGCAGCAGCTCGTCGACGAGCAGCGACAGGCTCCAGCCGTCCAGGATCGCGTGGTGGAAGCTGATCGTGAGGTCGAAGCGGTCGGCCGGCAGCAGGTGCACGACGACCCGGGCCAGCGGCGGCCGGGCCCACTCGAACGGCCGGTGCCGCTCGTCCACCGCGAACCGCTCGACCTCCCGGCGCGCCACGTCGTCCGCGGCGTCGCGCAGGTCCACCTCCTGCACCGGTACGGTCGCGGTGCGCCAGACCAACTGCATCGGCTCGCTGAAGTTGGTCAGGTCGAAGCCGGTCCGCAGCACCGGGTGCCGGACGGCCAGTTCGGCCAGCGCGGCACGCAGCGCCTCCGGGTCGTACCGGCCGGAGACGCGCAGCGTCAGCAGGTCGTGGTAGGTGGCGGTGTCGGAGTGGTACTCGCTGTGGTAGAGCATGCCGGCCTGAAGGGCGGTCAACGGGTACGCGCTCTCGACGGCGCCCCGCTCGCGGGCAACGGTCTTCATCACTCGGACGCTTCCTTCGCTTCTCCGTAGAGCCGGTCCAGCACGTCAAGGTCACCGGCGTCGAGGAGGCCGAAGTCCGAGTCGTCCGGGCCGGTGGTGTCACCCTCGGGCGCACCGGCATCCGCCGCCGCGGCACCCGTCGGTCCGATCGCCTCCGCCAACGCGGCCACCGTCTGGTGGCGGAACAGTTCCGGCAGGCTGACCTCGTGGCCGGCGGCACGCAGCCGCGCGATCACCCGCAGGCTGCTGATCGAGTCCCCGCCGAGGTGGAAGAAGTTGTCGTGGACACCGACCTCGGCCAGGCCCAGCACCTCGCACCAGATTCCGGCCAGCAGGTGCTCGGTGGGGTTGCGTGGGGGTGTGTGGTCGGTGCGGGTCACGCCCGGTTCCGGTAGCGCCGAGCGGTCGAGTTTCCCGTTCACCGTGGTCGGCAACTCCTCGATCACCACCACCTGCGCCGGCACCGCGTACTCCGGCAACCGACGACCCAACACCACCCGCCAGTCCACACCCGACACGTCCACCCCGACCTCGGGCACCACATAACCCACCAACCGCACCCCGGCGCCCTCACCCCGCGCCACCACCACCGCCGAACGGACCCCCGGCACCGCCACCAACGCGGCCTCCACCTCACCGGTCTCGATCCGGAAACCCCGCACCTTCACCTGACCGTCGAAACGCCCCAGGAACTCCACCGACCCGTCCGGACGCCACCGCGCCACATCCCCCGTCCGATACAACCGCGCACCCACCACACCGAACGGATCCGGCACGAACCGCTCCGCCGTCCACCCCGCCCGACCCACATAACCCCGACCGACCTGCACCCCACCGATACACAACTCACCCGGCACCCCCACCGGAACCCGACCCAACCCCGAATCCAGAACCTCCACCCGCGTATTCGCCACCGGCCGACCGATAGGCACCACACCACCACCCGGCGAACACCGATGCCACGTCACATCCACCGCCGCCTCGGTCGGCCCATACAAATTGAACAACTCCACCCCGGGCAACACCTCGAAGAACCGACGCACCACATCCGGCCCCAACGCCTCACCCGAACAGAACACCCGACGCAACCCCGCCGCCCGAACCCCCACACCAGGCTCCGCCAAAAACGCATCCAACATCGACGGCACAAAATGAACCGTCGTCACCCGCTCCGACTCCACCACACCCAACAACGCCGCCGAATCCCGATGCACCCCAGGATCCACCACCACCATCGACGCCCCCACCAACGACGGCCAGAACAACTCCCACACCGACACGTCGAAAGAAAACGGCGTCTTCACCAACACACGATCGTCCGCCGCCAACCCGAACTCGTCCTGCATCCACCACAACCGATTCCAAATCGACCGATGCGACACCCCCACACCCTTCGGCCGACCCGTCGAACCAGACGTATAGATCACATACGCCAACGCCTCACCCGGCACCGCCACACCCAACGGCCCATCCGCACACCCCACCTCCTCACCCAGCACCACCACCCGCACACCCACACCCACCACACCCGCCACCCGATCCGCCAGATCAGCCGACGTCACCACCACCCCCGCACCCGAATCAGCGACCATCACCCCCAACCGCTCATCCGGCAACGACGGCTCCAACGGCAGATACGCACCCCCCGCCGCCACCACCCCATGAACCCCCACCAACAACCCCACACCCCGCTCCGCACACACCCCCACCACCGAATCCACCCCGACACCCACACCCACCAACAACCGACCCAACCGCCGCACCCGCGACCCGAACTCCACCCCCGACACCACACCCCACGAACCCACCACACCCCCACCACCACCCACCACATCCACCAACGACCCCACCCCGAACACCCGCGACACCCCCGAGACGGCGGGGGCCGGGTCGTCGGGCGCGGTGAGCGGCAGCCGGGACAGCGGTACGTCGGGTGAGGACGCCGCCGCGTCGAGCAGCGCCAGGTAGTGCCGGGTGAGCCGGTCCGCCAACTCCGCCGAGACGAGATCGGTGCGGTACTCGAAGGTTCCGGACAGTCCGTCGCCGTCGCGCCACAGCAGCACGCTCAGGTCGAACCGGGCGGCGTCGGCGCCCAACGGGAGCCGCTCGACCGCGAGCCCGGACACCGCGGGTGCCGCACCGCGTTCCTCCTCCACCGAGAACAGCGCCTGCACCAGCGGGTCGGTGCCCAGCTCCCGTCCCTCGGCCAGCTCACCGGCGAGCAGCTCGAACGGCACGTCCCGGTGGGCGAACGCGCCGACGGTGGTCTCCCGCACCCGGGCCAGCAGGTCCCGGAAGGTGGGGTCGCCGTCGAGGTCGGTACGCAGCACCAGGGTGTTGAGGAAGAAGCCGATCAGCGGCTCCAGTTCGGACTGACCGCGCCCCGCGACCGGCACGCCGACGGCCAGGTCGGTCTGGCCGGTGTAGCGCGACAGCAGCGTGTAGAAGCCGCCGAGCAACGCCATGAACAGGGTGCCGCCCTCGCCGCCGGCGAGCACGCGCAGCCGGTCGACCAGTTCGGCGTCCAGGTGCAGCGGCGCGTGCGCGCCGGACGTGCTGCGACGGTCCGGGCGAGGGCGGTCGGACGGCAGCTCCAGTCGGGTCGGCAGACCGGCGAGCCGGGCCCGCCAGTACGCGAGTTGCCCGGCGCCCACCCCGGCCAGCAGCTCCCGCTGCCAGAGCGCGAAGTCCGCGTACTGGACGGCGAGGCGGGGCAGGTCGTCCGGGGAACCGCCCGCGTAGAGGACGCTCAGCTCCGACACCAGGAGATCCATCGACGGGGCGTCGCTGACCGCGTGGTGCAGGGTGACGAGCAGCAGGTGCTCGTCGTCGGCGACGCGCACCAGCACCGCCCGCAGCGGCGCGTCGGCCGCCAGGTCGAACGGTACGGCGGCGTGGGCCTTGAGCGACGTCCACAGCTCGGCGTCGCGCACGGCGGCCGGCCGGCCGCTGACGTCGAACTCCCGCAGGACGGGCGGCTCGTCGTCGACGACCAGCTGGTGCACGTCGTCGTCGACCAGCAGCAGTCGGCTGCGCAACACCTCGTGGCGGCGCACGACGACGCCCAGCGCGACGCGCAGCGCCTCCCGGTCCAGGTCGCCGCGCAGGCGCAGCAGCAGCTGGGTGTTGTAGAGCGGGCTACCCGGATCGAGCTGGTCCAGGAACCACAACCGGCGCTGGCCGTAGGACGCGAGCGTCGGGCCGGTGCGGTCCACCGGCCGGACCGGGGGAAGCGCGGCGGCGCCGGTCAGCCCGGCGATCCGCGCGGCGAGTCCGGCGGGGGTGGGCGCCTCGAAGACCGCGCGGATGGGCACCTCGACCCCGAAGGCGGCCCGCAGCCGGGCGACCAGCCGGATCACCAGCAGCGAGTGCCCGCCGAGGGTGAACAGGTCGTCGTGCCGGCGTACGGAGGGCCGGTCGAGCAGCTCCGCCAGCACCCGGGCGACCACCTCCTCGGTGCCGACTCGCGGCACGTCGTCGGGGACGGGGGCCTCCGTCGGTTCCGGCAGCCCGGCGTGCTCCCACCGACCGGCGCGGTCCTCCACCACGGCGGGCAGCGTGACCACGGCGTCGGGGATCCAGCCGTCGGCGAGCCGCCCCCGCAGCCGGGCCGTCCAGTCGACCCGGTCGACGTCGGCGTCCGGCTCGCCGACCAGGTAGGCGACCAGCCGGACGGCACCGTCCGCCGGGCGGACCGCCACCGTCGCGGCGCGGACGCCCGGTTCGACCAGCAGGGCCTGGGCGATCAGCGCCGGACGGATCCGGTACCCGTCGCGGAGCAGTTCGTCGGCGAGCCGGCCGTGGTGCTCCAGGGCGCCGTCGGCCCGCCGGCGGACCAGCTCACCGGTGGCCACCAGGACGTCGCCCGGCGAGCCGTACGGGTCGGGGGCGAGCAGCCCGTGCGGACCGTCCCCGGTCCCGTGGTCTCCGGCCGGACCGGGCACCCAGAGCTGACCGATGGCGCCGGTGGGCACCCGGCGCATCCGGTCGTCGAGCACCTCCAGCCGCCGGCCCGCGGGCCGGCCGAGCAGCCCGGGCGGCGCCGAGCCGGTGATCCGGCGGCTCGCCACGACACCGTGGGCGGGCAGGTCGAACAGGTCGTCGACCAGCACGCCCGGCAGCCGGTCGGCACACCGTGCCGCCAGGGCGGGCGACACCGGCCCGCCGACGCAGCGCACGGCGACGAGGTCGGGCAGCGTGAGGTGCGGCAGGTCGAGCAGCCCGGCGAGCCGGGCGGGGGTGAGCGCCACGCTGCTGGCCCGGTGGGCGCGCAGGGCCTCGG
>NZ_CADEAU010000160.1 GCF_902825405.1 Micromonospora maritima
GGGACGAGGTGGCCGCCGCCGTCCGGGAGGCGGCCGAGGTGGCCACCCGACTGGGCGCCGCCCCGCTGGGGGAGCAGGTGGCCACGTTGGCCCGCCGGGTCGGGCTGCGCGGCACCGGGCGGCCGGGGCCGGAGCTGCTGACCAGCCGGGAGCGGGAGGTGCTGCGGCTGGTCGCCGAGGGGCACAGCAACAGCCGGATCGCCGAGCGGCTCTTCATCTCGCCCAAGACGGCGAGCGTGCACGTGTCCCGGATCATCGCCAAGCTGGACGTGACCAACCGGGTGGAGGCCGCCGCGCTGGCCCACCGACTCGGCCTGCTCGACCCGCCGCCCGCGCCCGCGCAGCGCCGGGCCCGGTAGGCCACCCGCGCCGATCTCCGGTGCGGGTGGCCGATCCGTCAGCGGGTGGCCACGACCTCCTGGCGGGCGGCGAGCGCCTGCTGGTAGAGCCGTCCGGCCCGGTACGACGAGCGGACCAGCGGCCCGCTCATCACGCCGGCGAAGCCGATCTCCTCGGCCTCCTCGCGCAGCTCGACGAACTCCTCCGGCTTGACCCACCGGGTGACCGGGTGGTGCCGGGGGGAGGGGCGCAGGTACTGCGTGATGGTGATCAGCTCGCAGCCCGCCTCGTGCAGGTCGCGCAGCGCCTGGGACACCTCGGCGCGCTCCTCGCCCATGCCGAGGATCAGGTTGCTCTTGGTGACCAGGCCGTCGGCCCGGGCCTGGCGGATCACGTCCAGCGAGCGCTCGTAGCGGAACGCCGGGCGGATCCGCTTGAAGATGCGCGGCACCGTCTCGACGTTGTGCGCGAGCACCTCCGGGCGCGAACCGAAGACCTCGGCGAGCTGCTCGGGCACCGCGTTGAAGTCGGGGATCAGCAGCTCGACGCCGCAGCCGGACTGGAGGGCGTGGATCTGCCGGACCGTCTCGGCGTAGAGCCAGGCGCCGCCGTCGGGCAGGTCGTCGCGGGCCACGCCGGTGATGGTCGCGTAGCGCAGGCCCATCGCGGCGACGGACTCGGCGACCCGGCGCGGCTCGTCGGCGTCGAACTCGGCCGGCTTTCCGGTGTCGATCTGGCAGAAGTCACAGCGCCGGGTGCACTGGTCGCCGCCGATGAGGAACGTCGCCTCCCGGTCCTCCCAGCACTCGTAGATGTTGGGGCAGCCGGCCTCCTGGCAGACCGTGTGCAGCCCTTCGCGCGAGACGAGCCCGCGCAGCTGGGTGTACTCCGGCCCCATCTTGGCCTTCACCTTGATCCACGGGGGTTTGCGCTCGATCGGCGTCTCGGCGTTGCGCGCTTCGATCCGCAGCAGGCGCCGCCCCTCCGGGGCGGCGGTCGCGGTGCGCGCTGGCTGCTCAGTCGTCGGCGCGGTTTGCTCGATCGTCACGAAATCGAGCCTACGCCGGTCGGCGGCGGTCGATGAACGTCGGGCGACGGCCGTCACCCCGGAAACGTTGTGACACCGGACACGAGCGGCCAAAAAACCCCGTCACATTCCGGCGGTGGCGGTGCTAACGTCCCGGGCAGAGCTGTGACGGAGCCGAGTAACGGGCCGAACCGCCAGCCCAGAGAGCCGCCGGTTGCTGCGAGGCGGTCTGGCGCCGGCCCGCGAAGACCCTCCCGAGCTGCGGGAGGAACGGCGTCCGCGCCCAGTAGAGCCCGCCCGGCCGGCCCCGGTGAAAAGGCGACGAACGAGGCTCCCGCTCCGGCGGGGGCGAAGGTGTGGTGGCACCGCGAGGTTCCCGCTCGCCCACACCTCCCTGGGGATCGCGTTGCGATTGACCGAGGAGGTAACCGCCGTGCAACGCATCCTGTCCTCCCAACTCCCCACCCATGTCGGCACCACCGTGCGGCTCGCCGGCTGGGTCCACCGCCGTCGGCTGCTCAAGTCGGTGGCCTTCCTGATCCTCCGCGACGCCGCCGGGCTCGCCCAGGTGGTGGTCGCCGCGCCCGCCGTGCGTGCGCAGGTCGAGGCGCTCACCGAGGAGACGGTCGTCGAGGTGGTCGGCACGGTGGTCGCGAACCCCACCGCGCCCGCCGGGGTCGAGGTCGTCGACCCGACGGTACGTCCGCTCGGGCCGCCCGCCGTCCCGCCCCCGTTCGACCTGTACCGGCCGGCGCTCACCGCCAGCCTGCCGACCCAGCTCGACCACGCGCCGACCGCGCTGCGGCACCCGAGGAGGTCCGCCGCGCTGCGGATCTCGGCCGCGGCCGTGTCCGGCTTCCGGGCCACGCTCGACGCGCGCCGGTTCGTCGAGGTGCACACGCCGAAGGTGGTCGCCTCGTCCACCGAGAGCGGGGCGAACGTGTTCGCGCTCGACTGGTTCGGCCGCCCGGCCTACCTGGCCCAGTCGCCGCAGTTCTACAAGCAGCTCATGGTGGGCGTCTTCGAGCGGGTGTACGAGGTGGGGCCGGTGTTCCGCGCCGAGCCGCACGACACGGTGCGCCACCTGGCGCAGTACACCTCGCTCGACGTCGAGCTGGGGTTCGTGGCCGACCACCGGGACGTGATGGCCGTGCTGCGGGACACGCTGGCCGGGATGGTCGCGGCCGTGGCGGACCGGGCCGCCGCCGCGCTGGACACGCTCGGCGTGACGGCGCCACCGGTGCCCGACGAGATCCCGGCGGTGCACTTCACCGACGCGCTGAAGATCGCCGGCGCGCCGACCGACGAGCCCGACCTGGCGCCCGCCCATGAGCGGGCGCTGGGGGAGTGGGCCCGCGCCGAACACGGCAGCGACTTCCTGTTCGTCACCGGCTACCCGATGGCGAAGCGACCCTTCTACACCCACCCGGACCCGGCCCGGCCGGCGTACTCGAACGGGTTCGACCTGTTGTTCCGCGGGATGGAGCTGGTCACCGGCGGGCAGCGGCTGCACCGGCACGCCGACTACCTGGCCGCCCTGGCGGCGCGGGGGGAGGCGGTGGAGCCCTACGCCGGGTACGTGGACGCGTTCCGGCACGGGATGCCACCGCACGGCGGGTTCGCGATCGGGCTGGAACGGTTCGTCGCCCGGCTCACCGGCGCGGCGAACGTCCGGGAGGTGACCGCCTTCCCGCGCGACCTGCACCGCCTCACACCCTGACCCCGCGCCGACGGGCGGTCCTGGTCCGGACCGTCCGCCGGCGCGGGCCGCGCGGGAAGCGGCAGGGCACGGGGGAGCGCAAACGTCACTGCGCGCACCGGCGTGGCGTGCGCAGCATTGTCGTGCCGACGGCGACACGCCCCGGCGCGGCCGCGAGTGCGGACCGGCGCGGCGTCCCGGGCGGTCAGGCCGGGCCGAGCAGGTCCCAGGCGTTGCCGGCGATGTCGCGGAAGACCGCGACCCGGCCGTAGGGCTCGCTGCGGGGCGGGCGGACGAACTCGACGCCGGCCGCGACCATCCGGCGGTACGTGGCGTCGAAGTCGTCGACCCGGAGGAAGAAACCGACCCGGCCGTGCGTCTGGTCGCCGACCGCCGCCGCCTGGTGCTCGCCGTCGGCGCGGGCCAGCAGCAGCCCGGTGCCGCCGCCCGGCGGGCGGACCACCACCCACCGCTTGGGCCGGCCGTCGTTGGTCAGCGACGGCGTGTCCTCGGCCAGTTCGAAGCCGAGCACCTCGGTGAAGAAGGCGACGGCCGGGTCGTACTCGGTGACGACGAGGGTCACCAGGTCGAGCCGCACCGGGTCAGACCCGGGTCAGGGTGGGCAGGTGCCGCTCGACCACCGGAAGCACGTCGGCCACGGTGACCGGCCGGCCCAGCTCGGCGGTGAGCGAGGTGACCCCGGCGTCGCGGATGCCGCACGGCACGATCCGGTCGAAGAAGCCCAGGTCGCAGTCGCAGTTGACGGAGAAACCGTGCAGCGTGACGCCGCGGGCCACCCGGATGCCGATGGCGGCCACCTTGCGGGCCGGGCCCCGGTCGTCCTCCGGCACCCACACGCCGCTGCGCCCCTCGACCCGGCCGGCGGTCAGCCCGAACTCGGCGCAGACGTCGATCAGCAACTGCTCGGTGCGCCGGACGTACGCGACCACGTCGACCGGGTCGGGCAGCCGGACGATCGGGTAGCCGACGAGCTGCCCCGGACCGTGCCAGGTGATCTTGCCGCCGCGGTCCACGTCGACCACCGGGGTGCCGTCCACCGGCCGGTCCCACGGCTCGGTGCGCTTGCCGGCGGTGTAGACGCTGGGGTGCTCCAGCAGCAGCACGGTGTCGCCCTGCTCGCCGGCCACCACGGCCTCGTGCAGCCGGCGCTGCTCGTCCCAGGCGGCCTGGTAGTCGAGCAGGCCGGCGCGGACGGCGGTCAGCCCGGAAGTCGTCACGCTCACCCGTCCAGCCTAGTCCCGCCGGCCGGGACCCGGACTCGTGACGCTCGTCGCGTCACGCCGCGGGCACCCGCCACACCCAGACGTCCTCGACCCGCTCGGGCGGGCCCAGCAGGGCGGTGGCGGTGCGGCGCAACGCCTCCTCGTCGACGTCGTACTTGGCGCCGTGCACGCGGTCGGCCAGCACCACCACCCGCACGCCCCAGTGGCGCAGGTCGGCCTGGGACTGCCGGATGCTGCCCTCGGTGATGATCGGCACCAGGCCGGTCCGGCCCGCCTGGTCCATCAGCGTGTCGAAGGTGCGCGGCACCGGACCGATCCGGCCCCGGCCGTCCGGCCCGCCCGGGCCGAGGAAGAAGCCCGCCGGGATACGGAACTCGCCCTGCCGGTGGGCCAGGGCGTACGCCTGCCAGCGCTGGCCGTCGGGGTAGACGTCGACGGTCAGCGGCAGCGGGGTGAGCACCCCGTCGGGCGGGACGTAGCGCGTCCAGGCGCCGGTGGTGATGAACGCCGGGACCGGTTCGCGCACGCTGGTGAGCAGCGGGGTGGGCAGCAGCGGCAGCAGCGCGACGACGAACCCGACCGTCCAGGCCGCGCCGCCGAGCCGGTGCCGGGGCGGCCGGGCGCGCAGGCTGTCGACCGCGTACGCCAGCAGCAGGCCGATCACCGGCGCGACGACGAGCGCCAGTCGGGATGGCAGCGCCGCGTTGACCACCGGCAGGTTGTCCAGCACCCCGAACGGCAGCAACTGGTCGGTCCGCCGACCGTTCCACTTGGCCGTCGGCCCCCAGGAGAGCACGGCGAAGACCACCGCGGTCACGCCGAGCGCGACCAGGGTGGCCCGGAACGCCCGGTCGGCGCGCCGCCAGAGCAGGGCGAAGCAGGCGACCGCGAGCAGCAGCAGCGGGACGCCGAAGAAGGAGTTCTCCTCGGTCGGGTTGGGCGCGAGCGAGGTGCCCCACCCGGCCCAGCCGGCCAGGGAGCGGCGTGGGAACGACAGGTACGCGGCGATGTCCTCGGAGTGGACCAGCGGGTCGAAGCCGGTGCCGTGGAACCGTTGCGGCCCGGCGAAGTGCAGCCAGAGCGGGTACGCCAGCAGCGCCCCGGCCACCAGCGCGGTCACGCCGAGCCCGGCCGCCATCCGCGGCAGCGCGGCGCGCGCTTCCGCCCGGCGTGCCGGGGCCAGCGCCCAGACCAGCAGGAACACGCCGAGCGCCAGCGCGGTGAAGAACAGCCCTTCGGCGGCGATCGAGAACGCGACCGCCACCAGCAGACCGAGCAGGATCCCACCGGTGACCGCGCGCCCCGGCCGGCGCAGCCGGAACACGCCCCAGACCAGCAGCGGCACCAGCCAGCCCGCGGTCCAGTTCAGGTGCGCGTTGGCGTGCGACACCATGGCCGGGCAGTAGGCGATGAACACCGCGCCGACCCCGGCGGCCAGCCGGCTGCCGACGAGGTGCCGGCTGAGCAGCCAGTACCAGGCCACCGCCGTGGCGGCCAGGTTGAGCGTGAGGATCACCAGGAACGTCGCGGGCGGCCCGATCAGGTACGTCAACGGCGCGAAGACCGCCGCGTACACGGTGATCGAGGTGTTGACCGCGAGGTTGACCCCGTCGGGGACGTTGATCAGGTAGGTGAAGAGCGGGTTCTCGCCGTGGGTCAGCGCATGCCCGCCGAACGCCAGCAGCCACTCGAACAGCGCCTGGTCGCTGGAGTTGACGGTGATCGTGCGGCTGTTCGGATCCCGCCACATGCCGCTGGTCACCCAGAGGGCCAGGACCACCGCGACCAGCGTCACCAGCAGGTCGGCGCGCCGGTCACGAGTGGCGGTGGCCGGCGACGGGCCGGTGACCGGAGACGGGGAGAACGGCACGCAGCGGACGTTACCAATCGGACCTGGGCACACCGCCCGGACGGTGAATGTGTGACCGGCAACCATTCCTGTCGATGAAACACGGACGTAACGTCGCGGCAACTCGGAGAGTGACTCAGTTCACATTCCACGATCGGGAGGTCCCCGTGTCCCGCTCCTCATCCCTCATCACCCGCCTCGCCGGGGCGGCGGCCGGGGTCGTGCTGGCCGCGGCCGCCGTCCTGGTCTCCGCCCTGCCCGCGCAGGCCGCCTCGCTCACGCAGGTCACCGGGTTCGGCTCCAACCCCGGCAACCTGGCCATGTACGCCTACCGGCCGGACGGCCTGCCGGCCAACGCGCCGGCCGTGGTGCTGCTGCACGGCTGCACCCAGAACGCCTCGACGTACTTCACCAACTCCGGCTGGCAGAAGTACGCCGACCAGTGGAAGTTCGCGCTGATCGTGCCGCAGCAGCCGTCCGGCAACAACGCCAACTCCTGCTTCAACTGGTTCGAGACCGGTGACACCGCCCGGGGCCAGGGCGAGGCACTGTCGATCAAGCAGATGGTCGACTACGCGAAGACGAACTACGGCACCAACGCCGGCCGGGTCTACGTCAGCGGGCTGTCCGCGGGCGGCGCGATGAGCGCCGTCATGCTCGCCACCTACCCCGACGTGTTCGCCGCCGGCTCGGTGATCGCCGGCATCCCGTACCGCTGCGCCACCAGCACGACAAGCGCGTTCAGCTGCATGAACCCGGGCGTGGACAAGACCCCCGCGCAGTGGGGCGACCTGGTCCGCAACGCGTACGCCGGCTATTCCGGCCCGCGCCCCCGGGTGGCCGTCTGGCACGGCACCAGCGACTACACGGTCAACGTGGCGAACGCGACCGAGTCGCGGGACCAGTGGACCAACGTGCTCGGCGTCTCGCAGACCCCGACCGGCACCTCGTCCCTGCCGGGCGGCACCAGCCTGGAGGTCTACGGCAACGACCAGGTCCGCGTCTACCGGGTCTCCGGGATGGGCCACGGCACCCCGGTCGACCCGGGCTCGGCCGCCGACCAGTGCGGCACCGCCGGGGCGTACTTCCTGGACACCATCTGCTCGACGTACCGGGACGCGCTCTTCTTCGGCCTGGGCGGCGGCACCACGCCGAGCCCGACCCCGACGGCGACCGCCTCGCCCACCCCGACCGCCTCGCCCACGCCCACCTCGTCGCCGTCGCCGACCACCGCGCCGGTCTGCGTCACCGCCAGCAACTACGCGCACGTCGTGGCCGGCCGGGCCTACCAGTCCGGCGGGTACGCCTACGCGCTGGGCAGCGGCCAGCGGATGGGCCTCTACAACACCTTCTACACCACGGCGCTGAAGCAGACCGGCCCCGGTTACTGGGTCATCGGCTGTTGACCGCCCGCACGGCGCCGCCCTCGCCCGGTCACTCGGTGAGGGCGGCGTGCAGCGCGCCCGGCAGGTCCGGATGGGTCCAGCCGAAACCGGCCCTGCCGAGCACCCCCGGCAGCACCCGGGTGCTGGTGAGTGCCTCGTGCGCGAAGCCGCCCAGCGCGACCTTCAGCGCCAGCGCCGGGATCGGCATGATCGCCGGCCGGTGCAGCTGACGGGCCAGCTCCCGGGTGAACTCGGCATTGGTGACCGGCGCCGGGCCCACCACGTTGACCGGGCCGGCCACGTCGTCGCGGGCCAGCAGGAACGCCGCCGCGTCCAGCCAGTCACGCATCGAGATCCACGGCAGCCACTGCCGGCCGCTGCCCAGCTTGCCGCCGACACCCAGCCGGAACGGCAGCAACTGCGGCTTGAGCAGGCCCCCGTCGCGGTGCAGCGGCAGCCCGGTACGCAGCCGCACCACCCGTACGCCGGCGTCCTCGGCCGGACGGGTCGCGGCCTCCCAGACCCGGCAGACGTCGGCCAGGAACCCCTCGCCGGCCGGCGCGTCCTCCTCGACGGTGCGGTCACCGGTGTTGCCGTACCAGCCGACGGCGGAGGAGTTCAGCAGCGCCGCCGGCCGGTCCGACGCGGGCAGCCCGGCGATCGTGATGGCCAGCGTGGTGGTGCTGTCCACCCGGCTGGTCCGGATCAGCTTCTTGTAGTCGTCGTTCCAGCGCTTGTCGCCCACCCCGGCGCCGGCCAGGTTCACCACCGCGTCGGCGTCGGCGACCAGCTGCGGGTCGAGCTGCGCGGCGGACGGGTTCCACTGCCGTTCGTCGGGGGTGCGCGGCGCGCGGCGGACCAGGCGGGTGACCTGGTGGCCGTCCCCGGTGAGCCGGTCGACCAGTCGGGTGCCGAGGAAGCCGGACACGCCGGCCATGAGGATCCGCATGCTCATATCTTCGAGTACGGAGCGCGATTCGGATGCGTTGAGCGAAATCACTCACTCGTCACGCCCCCGTGTTGCGGAGTCGTCTCACTCGCCCGTGCGGCCGTCGACGGCCTCGCGCAGGATGTCGGCCTGGCCCAGGTGCCGGGCGTACTCGTCGATCATGTGGGTGAGCACCCAGCGCAGCGACCGTTCGGCCCCGGTCCCCGGCGTACGCCCGACCGCGTCGAGCGGGCGGGCGGCGGCGATCCGCCGGGAGGCCGCCACCTGGTCCCGCCACAGCGCGAAGGTGCCCGGGCCGGTGGCGTCCGCGACGTCGTGGAACGGCGCGTCGAAGTCGTCGGTCAGGTCGAACAGGTCCCCGGGCCAGGGCGCGTCCGCGGTCACGCCCTGGAAGTACCAGCGTTCGACGGTCGCGAGATGCCGGACCAGGCCGAGCAGCGAGAGCCCGGAGGACGGCACCGGACGTGACCGCAGCTGCTCGTCGGACAGGTCGGCGCACTTGCGGACCAGGGCGTCGCGCTGGAAGTCGAGGAAGGTGTCGAGCAGCGTGCGCTCGTCCGCGTCGGGTGGCAGCGCGAACCGGCTGTCGGACCCGGCGTCTCCGGGCACCACGGCGCTCACGCGGTCGCCGTGGTCGTGCGCAGGTCGGCCAGGAGGCGCTCCACCTCGGCGTACGCGGCCTCGGGCAGCGGTCCGTGGGCCAGCGTGCCGACGTTCTCCTCGGCCTGGCCCACGGTCCGGCAGCCGGGGATGGGCAGCGTACGCGGGCTGCGGGCGAGCAGCCAGCCCAGCGCGCCCTGGGCCAGCGTGCGGCCGTCGGCGGTGAGCGCCTCGCGGACCCGGGCCACCCGCTCGGCCCACTCGGCGCGCGGCACCCCCTCGCTGAACCAGTCCAGCCACTCGGGAGCCGACCCGCGCACGTCGTCGCCACCCCGGGCGGCCGGGGTGCCCTGGTACTTCGCGGTGAGCAGGCCCATCGCCAGCGGGCCCCGGTTGAGGCTGGCCAGGTCGAACTCCTCGCAGACCGCGAGCATCGCGGCGTTGTCCCGCAGCACCGACTGGTCGTGCTGGATCGCCGCGCAGCGCGGCCCGGCCGCCGCGAACGCCCGCGCCGACTCCGGGTCGTCGGTGCTCCAGCCGTACGCCCGGATCTTCCCCTCGTCGACGAGCGCCTCCAGGGTGTCGACCAGGTCCAGCGCGCGTGGCACCGGCAGGCCGTTCAGGTGGAGCTGGTAGAGGTCCACGTGGTCGGTGCCGAGGCGGCGCAGCGATCCCTCGAGGCTCCGCCGCGCGTTCGCGGGGCCGGCGTCCTCGCCGGTGGCCTGCCGGGTCGCCTCGTCGGTCAGGTACCCGAACTTGGTGGCGATCACCGCCCGGTCCCGGCGACCGGCGAGTGCGCGCCCGAGCACCCGTTCGCTGTGCCCGGCCCCGTAGTTGCAGGAGGTGTCGAAGAGGGTCGCGCCCAGGTCCAGGGCGCGGTGGACGGTGCGGACCGACTCGTCGTCGTCCACCTCGCCCCAGCCCAGCGGTTGCGCGCCGGCCCAGAGCGGGCCGCCGATCGCCCAGCAGCCCATGCCGATGGCGTTGACCTCGATGCCGCTGCGCCCGAGTCGTCGTGTCGTCGTCATGGCCTCAGTGTCCTATCTCGAGTGCGCTCGAAGTCGACCCGTTTCCGGCCAGCCGGGGCAGCAGCGGCGCGAGCGCGGCGACGGCGTCGGCGCGTACCACGAAACGGGTGACGCCCCAGCGGCGCTCGTGCGCGGCGACGGCCGTGGCGATCTCGTCGGCGGTGCCGGCCAGCACGAACGGGGTGGCCAGCACCTCCGCCGGGGTGAGGCCGGTCTCGGCGGCCGTCTCGGCGGCGACCGCCTCGGCGTCGTCGGTCACGGCGAACCGCTGGACCAGCGCCTCCAGGACCGGCGGCGCGTCCCGGCCGGCCGCGCCGGCCGCCACGTGGGCGAGTTGCGCCTCGATCTGGTCGGCCCGCCAGCGGGCCTCGTGCTGGTGGCCGTCGGCGAGGGTGCGTCCGAAGCCGGTCAGGCCGACCACGTCGGCGTGCGCGCCGGCCCAGCGCAGCAACGTCGAGTTGGCCGTGCCCATGGTGAGCGGGATCCGGTCCTGGACCGGCCGGGGCGCGTCCAGGCGGGCGGCGTACGCGGTCAGGTCCGGCGTGTCCACGGTGACCTCGTCGCCGGCCAGCAGCGCCCGCACCGCCTCTGCCACCGCGACGCAGCGGCGGACCCGGCC
>NZ_CADEAU010000161.1 GCF_902825405.1 Micromonospora maritima
AGCAGCAGGGCCCCGGCCAGGGCGAAGATCCCGAGCCGGTACGTCCCGGCGTACCCGCTGTCGGTGACGCCCGCCTCGCTGACGTACCCGGTCGGGCCCGGGCCGGGACCGGCGACCAGAGCTACCGTGACCGCGACCACGCCGGCCACCAGGCAGGCGGCGGCCGACCCGGCGGCGACCCGGCGCGACGTGCGGTCAGCCACGCCCGTGCGGCGTGGCCCAGCCGGACAGGTCGGGACCGAGCGGCACGATCCGGGTCGGGTTGATCATGTCGTGGGTGGCGTAGTAGTGCCGCTTGATGTGGTCGAAGTCGACCGTGTCGCCGAAGCCGGGGGTCTGGAACAGGTCCCGGGCGTACGCCCAGAGCACCGGCATCTCGGTGAGCTTGCGCTGGTTGCACTTGAAGTGGCCGTGGTAGGCCACGTCGAAGCGGACCAGCGTGGTGAAGAGCCGGACGTCGGCCTCGGTGATCGTGTCGCCCATCAGGTAGCGCCGCCCGGCCAGCCGCTCGCCCAACGCGTCCAGCCGCGCGAACAGTGCCGTGTACGCCTCGTCGTACGCCTCCTGGGAGGTGGCGAAGCCGCACCGGTAGACGCCGTTGTTGACGTCGCGGTGGATCTCCGCCATCAGCGCGTCCATCTCCGGGCGCAGCTCGACCGGGTAGAGGTCCGGCGCGTCCGGGGCGTGGAACCGTCGCCACTCGGTCGAGAAATCGAGCGTGAGCTGCGGGTAGTCGTTGGTGACGACCCGCCCGGTGAGCGTGTCGACGAGCGCCGGCACGGTCACCCGGCCGGTGTAGTCGGGATCGGTGGCCAGGTACGCGTCGGAGAGGAACCCGACGCCCAGCACCGGGTCGAAGCCGTCCGGGTCGAGGGCGAACCGCCACCCGCGCTCGTCCCGGATCGGGTCCACGGTGCCCAGCGAGATCACCTCGTCCAGGCCGAGCACGCGACGCACGATCCGGGCCCGGTGCGCCCACGGGCAGGCCCGGCACCAGATCAGCCGGTACCGGCCCGCCTCCAGCGGCCACCGCCCCTGCTCGTCCGGCCCGCCGCCCTCGGGCGAGGTGGAGTGCGGGGTGACCCGACCGGTGAACCGGTTGGGTTGGCGGACGAAGGCGCCGCCGCCGCTGGTCTCTGCGCTGAACTGGGCCCCGGCCATGCCGCCAACCTATCCGCTCCGGGCGCGGATATCCTGGCGCCGGGTGCCCCCGTGACCCGGCGGGCGACCCGTCGACCGACCCCTTCCACCCCCGAAGGACGTGCGCGCGATGACCGTGGCCTACCTCGTTGCCGGAGTCCGCACCCCGATCGGCAGGTACGCCGGCGCCCTGGCCGGGGTCCGCCCCGACGACCTCGCCGCGCACGTCGTCCGCGAGCTGGTGGCGCGCCACCCGTCGGTCGACTGGGCCCGCACCGACGACGTGATCCTCGGCTGCGCCAACCAGGCCGGCGAGGACAACCGCAACGTGGCCCGGATGGCCGCGCTGCTCGGCGGCCTGCCGCAGGAGGTGCCGGGCAGCACGGTGAACCGGCTCTGCGGCTCCGGCCTGGACGCGCTCGCCACCGCCGCCCGGGCGATCGTGGCCGGCGAGGCCGACCTGCTGGTGGCCGGCGGCGTGGAGAGCATGAGCCGCGCGCCGTTCGTGATGCCGAAGGCGGCCACGCCGTTCGCCCGCACCGCCGAGGTCTACGACACCACCATCGGCTGGCGGCTGGTGAACCCGCTGATGGAGCGCGGGTGGGGCATCGACTCGATGCCGGAGACGGCGGAGAACGTGGCCGCCGAGTACGGCGTGGACCGGCAGGCGCAGGACGCGTTCGCGTACCGGTCGCAGCAGCGGGCCGCGAAGGCGCAGGCCGACGGCCGGCTGGCCGAGGAGATCGTGCCGGTGACCGTGCCGGCGGGCAAGCGGGAGACGAAGCTGGTCGAGGTCGACGAGCACCCGCGCGAGACGACGCTGGAGAAGCTGGCCGCGCTGCCCACCCCGTTCCGGGCGGGCGGGACGGTGACCGCCGGCAACTCCTCCGGCGTCAACGACGGCGCGGTCGCGCTGCTCGTCGCCTCCGCGGCGGCCGTCGAGCGCTACGGCCTCACCCCGCTGGCCCGGGTACGCGGCGCGGCGGCGGCCGGCGTCCCGCCGCGGGTCATGGGGATCGGCCCGGTCCCGGCGACCCGCAGGCTGCTCGACCGCCACGGCGTCGACCTGGCCGACGTCGACGTGGTGGAGCTGAACGAGGCGTTCGCCGCGCAGTCCGTGGCCGTGTTGCGGGAGCTGGGCCTGCCCGAGGACGCCGAGCACGTCAACCCGAACGGCGGGGCGATCGCGCTGGGCCACCCGCTCGGCGCCAGCGGCGCCCGGCTGGCGCTGACCGCCGCGCTGGAGCTGCGGCGCCGCGGCGGCCGGCGGGCGTTGGCGACCATGTGCATCGGCGTCGGGCAGGGCATCTCGATGCTGCTGGAGTCGGCCGACTGAGCCCGGCCGGCGGCATCGCCGCCAGTGGATCTCCCGTTGCTGGTCGTCCACGCCTAGAGTGGGCTGGACCACATGATCCGCCTCGTGGCGGCGACGACCTGGGGGACCGAGCGATGCAGACGCCGGACGGACTTCCCGCCGAGATCGACCTGACCCGGCCGAGTGCCGCCCGGGTCTACGACTACTTCCTCGGCGGCGCGCACAACTTCGAGATCGACAGGCAGCTCGCCGAGCAGATCGCGGCCATGACGCCGAACCTGGCGGCCACCATGCGCTCCGGGCGGGAGTTCCTGCGCCGGGCGGTCCGGGTGCTGCTCGACGCCGGCATCGACCAGTTCCTCGACATCGGCTCCGGGATTCCCACCGTGGGTAACGTGCACGAGGTCGCCCAGGCCGCCGACCCGCAGGCCCGCATCGTCTACGTCGACATCGACCCGGTCGCGGTGGCGCACAGCCACGAGCTGCTGGCCGGCAACGACCGGGCCACCGCGATCCTGGCCGACCTGCGGGAGCCGAAGCTGATCCTGGACCAGGCCCGGGCCAGCGGCCTGATCGACTTCGACCGGCCGCTGGGCATCCTGCTGGCCGGTGTGGTGCACTTCATCCCGGACGTGGACCGGCCGGCCGACATCCTGGCCACCCTGCGGGCCGCCGCCGCGCCGGGCAGCTTCCTGGTCGTCTCGCACTCCACGTTCGAGGACCAGCCTCAGGAGATGCTGGACGCGCAGCGGCTGTCGGCGCGGACCGCCACCGAGATCACGCTCCGCTCCCGAGCCGAGATCACCGGCTTCTTCGGCGACTGGACGATCCTCGAACCGGGCGTGGTGCACATGCCGCTCTGGCGGCCCGACTCGCCGTCCGACGTGGACGAGCACCCGGAACGTTTCGGGGCGTTCGGCGGCGTCGCCCGGCACGACCGCGCCGCCGGCTGAACCCGTGGGCGCCCCGGAGACCGACGGGGGAGACGTCAGCAAGCCCGGCGCCGTCGCGTACGCCGCCGAGTGGGCTCGCGCGGTGCGCCGCATCGGGTTCGTGCCGCTGAGCGCGGCCGAGACCGAGCGCCTGCTGGTGCCGCTCACCGAGCGGCTCGGCCGGGCGCTGCTCGCCCCCACCTTCTCCGCCCGGCCGGCGGAGGAGGTGGGGCGTGCCCTGGTGGAGGCGCACCTCACCGAACCCGGCGTAGTGGCTGGCCCGCAGCAGCCGGCCGGCGCGTACCTGTTCGGCCACCTCGGTGTCGGAGAGCGCGGCGTTGAGCGTCGCCTCCACCTCGCCCAGCGGCAGTTTCCCGGCCGGGGGCGCGGCGGGTTCGGCGGCGGCCAACCGGCGTACCTCGGCGACCAGCGCGCCCACGACGGCGCGGCGCTGCGCGGAGAGTTCGCGGAGCGTGCCGCCGCGCAGGTCGCGTTGCGCGGCGCGGAGCGCCTCGGCGAGCTGGGTCAGGTCGGCGACCAGCTCGGGCCGGCGGATCGCGAGCAGGTTGACCAGCCAGGCCGCGACCGTGGGCCGGCGCAGCCGCCCGATCTCCCGGGCGGTACGCGGGTCGCCCGCCTGGCGTGCCTCCGCCACCGCGGCGTCGCGGGCCGCGACGAACCGGTCCGGCGGCGTGGCGTAGAGCCGCCGGACCACGTCGGCAGGGGGGCCGGGCACGGCTCAGGTGTCGATCCGGGTACCGGGCTCCAGACGGCGGTAGTCGGTGTTCGACATCGCGGTGTACTGCCGGTCGAGCACACCGAAGCCGTTGGCGTTGAGCAGACCGTCGTGCAGCGCGTAGGCCCGGCGGGGGGCGACGGCGCGGATGAAGTCGAGCACCTCGGAGAACTTCGACCAGGGCGCGTGTATCGGGGCGAAGAGCGTGTCCACCTGGACGTCGTCGGGGACGAACAACGCGTCGCCCGGGTGGTAGACGACCTCGTCGAAGAGGTAGCCGACGTTCTGGATCACGGGGATGTCCGGGTGGATGACGGCGTGCTGCCCGCCGTACGTCCGCACCGGCACCCCGGCGGCGGTGAACGACTGGCCGGGGGTGACCGCGACGAGCGCCTCGGCGGCGTCGCCGAGCACGCCGGCGAGCGAGGCGGGGCCGTGCACCGGCACCGGCCGGTGTTCCAGCGCCCGGGTCAGCGCGGCGACGTCCACGTGGTCCGGGTGCTCGTGCGTGACAAGCACCGCGTCCGCCCCGTCCAGCGCCTCGGGTTCACTGAAGACGCCGGGGTCGACGACCAGCACTCCCCCGTCGTGCTCCAGCCGGAGGCAGGAGTGGGTGAACTTGGTGACCTGCATCGTGACTCCTCGATTATCGAATCGTGATGTCCTCAGCGCAGTCTGCCGGAACCGGCGCGACGACGCGTCGCGTCCGAGGTATCGGCCCCGGCTCGCGGGGCCGTCGACGATCGGAGCGGGGAATGGGCGGACGACGACTCCGGGGCGTGGCCCTGGTGGCGGTGGGCCTGGCCGCGGTACTGGCGGTGGGGGCGTGCAGCGCGGGTGGCGACAGTGGCAGCGACGCGGCCGCGCCGCAGAACGCGGAGGGTGGCGCGGCCGAGGGCAGCGCGGATCGCGACCAGGCGGCGCCGGGCGGCACCGGCGGCGCCGACCTGCGGGTGGACCAGCGGTCCATCATCTACACCGGAACGATGCAGGTCCGGGTGGACGACGTGGACACCGCGGCCCGGGAGGCGACCACGGCGGTGACGGCGGCCGGCGGCTTCGTCGGCGGCGACCGGCGGTCGAGCCAGTCGGCGGACGCGCGGGCGGTGCTGACCCTGCGGGTGCCGGCGGACCGGTTCGCCGACGTGATCGACCAGCTGGCCGGGTTCGGCCGGCAGGAGCGCCGGGAGATCCGCACCGAGGACGTCACCGAGCAGGTGGTCGACCTGGACGCCCGAATCGCCACCCAGCGGGCCCGGGTGGAGAGCGCCCGCAAGCTGCTCGCCCAGGCCAGCTCGGTGGACCAGCTGGTCGCGCTGGAGAACGAGGTGGGCACCCGGCAGGCCGACCTGGCCGCCCTGGAGGCCCGCAAGCGCCGGCTGGCCGACCTGACCGCGCTCTCCACGATCACCGTGACGTTCCTGGGCCGGGACGCCAGCACCGCCGAGGAGGACACCGACCTGGGCTTCCGCACCGGGCTGGGCGGCGGCTGGACGGTCTTCCTCACCTCGGTCCGCGTGCTGCTCACCGTGCTCGGTGCGGTCCTGCCGTTCGCCGTGGTGATCGGCGTGCCGCTGTGGCTGCTGGTGCGGTGGCGGCGCCGACGGGCCCGCCGGACGCCGCCGCCCGGCGGACCTCACCCGGGCTCGCCGACGCCGGTCGGGCCGGCCGGCGGTCCGGTCAGCGCGCCGCCGCCAGTGCCCGCAGCGCGGTCTGGACCATGAGGCGTACGCCCACCTCGATGGCGCGCTCGTCCACGTCGAAGGAGGCCCGGTGCAGGTCCACGTTGGGCCCGCTCCGGCCGACGCCGAGGCGGGCGAGCGCGCCGGGCACGTGCTCCAGGTACCAGGAGAAGTCCTCGCCCCCCATGCTCTGCGGCGTCTCCGCGATGCCCTCCGGCCCCAGCGCCGACGCGGTGGCCGCGGTGAGCACACCGATGGCCCGGGCGTCGTTGGTCACCGGCGGGCGGCCGCGCAGGTACTCCAGGTCGACGGTGGCCCCGGTGGGCGCGAGCACGTCCCGCACCACCTGGGCCACGATCTTGGGCGCCTGGTCCCAGGTGTCCCGGTCCATCACCCGCAGCGTGCCGGCGGCGCACGCCTCGGACGGGATCACGTTGTAGCGGGTGCCGGCCGACGCGTGGCCGAACACCAGCAGCAGCCCGCTGTTGGCCGGGACCCGGCGGCTGATCAGCGTCGGCACCTCGGTGACCAGCCGGCCGAGCGCGTCGACCAGGTCGACGGTCAGGTGTGGGCGAGCGGTGTGCCCGCCCGGGCCGGTGAGGCGGACGGTGACGTTGTCGGCGGCGGCGGTGATCGGGCCGACCCGCAGGCCGATCTTGCCCACCGGCAGGTTCGGGTCGCAGTGCAACGCGAAGATCTGCACCACGTCGTCGAGTCCGCCGGCCTCGATGACCTCCAGCGAGCCGCAGGGCAGGATCTCCTCGGCCGGCTGGAAGATCAGCCGCACCCGACCGTCGAGCTGGCCGAGGTCCGCAAGCTGGGCGAGCAGCATGCCGACGCCGAGCATCACCGCGGTGTGCACGTCGTGGCCGCAGGCGTGGCAGACGCCCTCCACGGTGGACCGGTACGACACGTCCTTCGGGTCGCTCAGCGGCAGCGCGTCGATGTCGGCGCGGAGCGCGATCACCGGTCCGTCCGGGCGCCCGTCGATGTCGCAGATGACGCCGTTGCCCTTCGGGAGCAGGCGCGGCTTCAGCCCGGCGAGCGAGAGTTCCCGGTGGACCAGCGCGGCCGTCTCGAATTCCTCGCCCGACAGTTCCGGGTGCGAGTGAATGTGCCGGCGCGTCTCGATGAGGCCGGGTACCCGCAGTGCGAGCAGATGGTCGAGCTCGAAGGGCAGGGGCTGGGAACCGGTCGGCTTCTCGGGCCGGGACGACGCCAGCGGGCCACCGGAAGGCAGCGTCAACGCACTCGTCACGTCGAATTCTCGATCACTAGAGATGGATGGATCTTCGGGTAGGACAGCAGACAGCCTAGACCTCCGGCGGTGACGCTGCGCAACATCTTTCGCGTAGCGGTCGGACCGCGCAGCGTCACGAATGCCCTGGTGGGAGGGCTCGAATATCTGCGGGACAGCAGGTAGATCGCGGTCGGACGCCGTCATCTGCCCCCCACCTCCTACAACGCGTAACCGATTCATCGGTCACCAAATACCGGTCGTCGTTCCGAATTGTCGCATTAGTCGCGGCAATTAACTGCCGCTCCGACAATTGCGCGACAACAGTCGGCTGTCGGACGACTCCCGACGGTGACATGACTGTCCGCCGAACGACCGCACAGGCTGTCCGTCCCGTTCCCCCGTTCGGGTTACCCGCATTCCCGAATCGCACACGCGCGACGGTCACGGCCACGCTGCCCGTGGACGCGTCGGCACCGCCCCGGGCGGCGTCGCCCGGGGAAGGATCCGCGCCGGGCCGCGTCGCCCGCCGCGTGCGGGGAGGCTTCCACGGTACGCCGCCGGAGCGCGTCCGCCCAGGTCAGAACCGGTCGGTCGGCCGGTAGACCCCCCACACGTCGCGCAGCGTCCCGCACACCTCGCCGACCGTGGCCCGGGCGCGCAGCGCCTCCTTCATCGGGTGCAGCACGTTCGCGTCCCCCTCGGCCGCGGCACGCAGCTCGGCCAGGGCCCGCTCGACCGCGCCGGAGTCACGCTCCGCGCGGAGCTTGGCCAGCCGCTCCGCCTGGGCCGCCTCGATCGTCGGATCCACCCGCAGCGGCTCGTACGGCTCCTCCTCGTCGATCTGGAACCGGTTGAGCCCGACCACCACCCGCTCGCCCGAGTCGATCTCCTGGGCGATCCGGTACGCGGACTGCTCGATCTCGCGCTTCTGGAAACCGGCCTCGATGGCGTCCACCGCGGAGCCGTGGTCGAACACCCGGTCCATCAGCTCGTTCGCCGCCGTCTCCAGCTCGGCGGTCATCGCCTCCACCACGTACGACCCGGCGAACGGGTCGACGGTGGCGGTGAGATCCGTCTCGTACGCCAGCACCTGCTGGGTCCGCAGCGCCAGTCGGGCGGCCTTCTCGGTGGGCAGCGCGATGGCCTCGTCGAAGCTGTTGGTGTGCAGCGACTGGGTGCCGCCGAGCACCGCGCCCAGCCCCTGCACCGCCACCCGCACCAGGTTGACCTCGGGCTGCTGGGCGGTGAGCTGCACGCCCGCGGTCTGGGTGTGGAACCGCAGCATCATCGACTTCGGGTTCTTCGCGCCGAACTCGTCGCGCATCACCCGGGCCCAGATGCGCCGGGCCGCCCGGAACTTGGCGACCTCCTCCAGCAGCGTGGTGCGGGCCACGAAGAAGAACGACAGCCGGGGCGCGAAGTCGTCCACGGCCAGCCCGGCCGCGAGCGCCGCCCGGACGTACTCCACGCCGTTGGCGAGCGTGAACGCGATCTCCTGCGCGGGCGAGGCGCCCGCCTCGGCCATGTGGTAGCCGGAGATGGAGATGGTGTTCCACTTCGGCACCTCCGCCCGGCAGTAGGCGAAGGTGTCCGCGACCAGTCGCAGCGACGGCTTCGGCGGGAAGATGTACGTCCCCCGGGCGATGTACTCCTTGAGGATGTCGTTCTGGATGGTGCCGTTGAGCGCGGCGCCGGGCACGCCGTTCTCCTCGGCCACGAGCTGGTAGAGCAGCAGGAGCACCGAGCCGGGCGCGTTGATCGTCATCGAGGTGGAGACCTTGTCCAGCGGGATCCCGCCGAACAGCGTCCGCATGTCCTCGATGGAGTCGATGGCGACGCCGACCTTGCCGACCTCGCCGTGCGCGATCGGGTCGTCCGAGTCGTAACCCATCTGGGTGGGCAGGTCGAACGCGACGGACAGGCCCATGGTGCCGGCGCGCAGCAGCTGGTGGTAGCGCGCGTTGCTCTCGGTGGCGGTGCCGAAGCCGGCGTACTGCCGCATGGTCCACGGCCGGGACGTGTACATCGTCGGGTAGACCCCGCGGGTGTACGGGTAGTCGCCCGGCTCGCCCAGCCGGGAGTCCAGGTCCGCCGGAAGGTCGGCCGCCGTGTAGACGCCCTTGATCGGGAAACCCGACTCGCTTGACCGCGCATCGCTCATTACCGGATGGTAGGACGCGGCCGCCGCTCGATGGGTGAGGGATACCGCACACCGGGCGGTGGCGGCCCACCGGAGGTGAGTAGCTGGCCACATACCGTCGAGTAGGTAAACGCCCGCCGCGTCGGGTTTCGCATCGGGCGTCGGAACCAGCAAGATAGGGGGGTTGTGTCCCAGCCCCCTCGATATCCCCCGGTGGCTTTTCTGTGACTCAGATTCCGACGTGGAGCGGCGGACCGGCCAGTCCCCCCACTGGACGCGCGGCGCCCGGCACCACCATCGGTGGTCGCTACTCGCTGCGCTCCCCCGTGGGCAACGGCGGCATGGGCACGGTCTGGCGGGCCACAGACACCCTGTTGCGCCGTGACGTGGCGGTCAAGGAGGTCGTCCTCCCGCCGGGGCTCGCCCCGAGCGACCGCGACGCGCTCTACGAGCGGACGCTGCGCGAGGCCCGCGCCGCCGCCGCGATCCAGCACCCGGCCGTGGTCCAGGTCTACGACGTGGTCACCGAGGGTGGCCGCCCGTGGATCGTGATGGAGCTGCTGGACGCCCGCAGCCTCGCCGACATGGTGATCGAGGACGGGCCGGTCGCGCCGCGCGCGGTTGCCAAGATCGGCATCGCGCTGCTCGGCGCGTTGGAGGTGGCGCACGCCATCGGCGTGCTGCACCGCGACGTCAAGCCGGCGAACGTGCTCATCTGCACCGACGGTCGCTGCGTGCTCACCGACTTCGGCGTCGCCCGGATGCCCACCGACGTGCAGCTCACCACGCCCGGCATGGTGCTCGGCTCGCCGCACTTCATCTCCCCCGAGCGGGCCATGGGCCAGGAGTTCGGCCCGCCCAGCGACCTCTTCTCGCTCGGCGTGACGCTCTACACCGCGGTGGAGGGGCGGCCCCCGTTCGACAAGGGCGACCCGATCGAGACCATGCACGCCGTGGTCGAGGACCCGCCCGCCACTCCGCAGCGCAGCGGCCCGCTCACCGGCGTGCTGATGGGCCTGCTGGAGAAGGACCCGGCCCGCCGGATGGACGTGCACCGGGCCCGGGCCAACCTGCGTGAGCTGCTCGCCGGCCCGCTGACCAGCACCGCGACCGCGGTCAACTCGGTCACCGACCCGTACGCCGTGGTGCCGGTGCCGCGCCCGACCACCCCGCCGGCCCTCACCGCGGAGCCGAAGCCGAGCGGTCAGATCGGCGGCCGGGCGATGATCGGCCCGGACGAGTCGCTTACCGACCGGCTCGCCGCGCTGCGTCGCGGCGAACGCCTCGGCGCGACGGCGGCGACGGGCGACGCGGCGCTCGACGAGACGAGCGCCGACGCGTTGGCCGGGCCGCTGCACACCCCCACCGGCGCGATGTCCGGCCCGGGCGCGCCCGAGGCCACCCAGCGCCTCTCCCCGGACGCCACCGTCCGCCTCGGCCCGGGCGCCGGGTCGGACAGATCGGAAGA
>NZ_CADEAU010000162.1 GCF_902825405.1 Micromonospora maritima
GCACTTCCCGGGCGCGGGGGTGTGGGCGCCGGGCCCGAGGCACCGCTTGCCGACGCCGCGTCGGCGCTGGTCGCCGCCCATCCGGTCACCGCGCACGCGGTGGCGGCGCTGGTGGCGTCGGGCTGACCGGTGCCGGTCCTCCCTGCTCCGGTGGCGCTTGCGGGCCCCGGGCACCATGGAACGGTGATCCGCTTCCTGCTGAACCTGCTCTGGCTCGTCTTCGGTGGCGGCCTCGTCCTGGCCCTGGGCTACGGCGTCGCCGCCCTGATCTGCTTCGCGCTCGTCGTCACCATCCCGTTCGGCGTCGCCTCGCTGCGGCTCGCCTCGTACTCGCTGTGGCCGTTCGGCCGCACCCTCGTGTCCAAGCCGGGCGCCGGTCTCCCCTCCGGCCTGGCGAACGTGCTCTGGGTGGTGCTGGCCGGCTGGTGGCTCGCGCTGTCGCACATCCTGGCCGGCGTCGCGCTCTGCGTGACAGTCATCGGCATCCCGTTCGGGGTGGCCAACTTCAAGCTGGTCCCGGCGGCGCTGTGGCCGCTCGGCCAGGAGGTCGTCGAGACGCCCTGACCCAGACCGCAGGCCGATCCCCTTCCCGCCGCCTGTCGAGCTGATGTCGCGAACGACTCAGCCGGCGGGCGGCGGCCGGTCCGCCCCTCGCCACCTCCCGCGCCGGTCGCAGCCACGTCGGGGCGGCACAGGCCGGTACGCCCAGCAGTCGTCGCACGCTCCGGCACCTGGCCCGCGTCCGGTCGCCTGCCCGGCCGGTCCGCGCGCAGGGGCGGGGCGAAGGGGCGTCAGGGCGAGCCCAGGAGCGCGGCGATGGAAGTGGTCCGACCCGCCGGGGCCGGACCTGTGAGTCGTTCGCGATATCAGCTCGACAGGCGGTGTCCGGCGTACCGTCCCGCTCCCCCTGCGCTCCCGTGGTCACCCACCGGGCGTCGTCGCCGTGGTCGGCCGCAACGTTTGCAGAAGCTGCCGCTCGGGCCGAAGTCACGCCCGACGCCGACACACCCCGCATACCGTCCTAGGAGGCTGGGGTGAGTCGCGGCCCGAAACCGGCTCGCGAGACCGGCGGGGTGGTTACCGTCGGTGACATGGGGGGTCGGGACGGGGTGGTCGAGGCGCTCAAGGCGGATCCGGCGATGGCCGGCCTGCGCCGGTCGCTGGAGTTCTACCACGGGGACCCGGCCCGCGACGCGGCGCTCGATGCGTTCTACGCGTCCCTGGTCCACGCCGGTGACCTGGTCTTCGACGTCGGCGCGCACGTCGGCGACCGGCTGGGCAGTTTCCGCCGGCTCGGCGCGCGGGTGGTGGCGGTGGAACCGCAGCCGCTCTGCGCCCGCGTCCTGCGCGCCCTGTACCCCGACGACGCGGCGGTCACCGTGGTGGAAGCCGCGTGCGGCGCCGCCACCGGGCCGGTGCGGCTGCACGTGAACGCGGCGAACCCGACCGTCTCCACCGCCTCCCCCGGTTTCGTCCGGGCCGCCGGTCACGCCGCCGGCTGGGAGGGCGAGACCTGGGACGACGAGATCCAGGTGGCCGGCACCACGCTCGACGCGTTGGTCGACGCGTACGGCGTACCGGCGTTCGTGAAGATCGACGTGGAGGGGTTCGAGGACGCCGTGCTGGCCGGCCTGAGCCGCCCGCTGCCGGCGTTGTCGTTCGAGTTCACGACCATCGCCCGGGACCTGGCCGTCGCCTGCCTGGACCGGCTCACCGCGCTCGGCTTCACCGCGTTCACCGTGGCGCTCGGTGACGAGACGGTCTTCGACCTGCCCGGCTGGCGGCCAGCGGCCGACGTGGCCGCACACCTGCGCGCGCTGCCGCACGACGCCAACTCCGGCGACGTCTACGCCCGAACCTGAGGCGTGTCCACTAGGGACGGTTGATCCCGACTCCGAAACGCATCGATGCTGCTCACCGCCGTGATCGACACATGCACTGCCTGGCCACTTTTTTCAGGTGTCAAACTTAGCCATGGTTTGTTATCTGCCTGTTATTGACGTGACCGGCGGCACTTCGGTTGACTGCCACGGAACCGCTTCCGCAACCGGTTCCGAAACACCCCGCTCATCCCTGCGACCCGGGAGTGTCACGTGCCGATCACCATCGCCGACGTCGCCACCCGCGCCGGGGTGAGCAAGACGACGGTCTCCCGGGTGCTCAACGGCAAGGGCGAGGTGCACATCCGGACCGCCGACCGGGTCCGGGCGGTGATCAGCGACCTCGGGTACGTGCCGAGTGCCCGCGCGGTCGGCCTGGCCCGGGGGCGCACCCGGGTGGTCGGCATGCTGGTGCCGGCGCTGACCTGGCCCTGGATGGGCGAGGTGCTCCAGGGCGCCGCCGAGGCGGTCGAGGCCGAGGGCTACGGGATGCTGCTGTTCACCTGCACCCGGGGCGACGAGTCGATGCGGCGTTTCGCCTCCCAGGTCTCCGCCAAGTCCTTCGACGGGCTGCTCGTGGTCGAGCCCGAGGGCACCCTGGACTACATCACCGAGCTGCACCGGCGCGGCCTGCCGGTCATCCTCATCGACGACCGGGGACACCAGCCCGGCTTTCCGTCGGTGCGGACCACCAACGAGGACGGGGCCCGGGCCGCCGCCGCGCACCTGCTGTCGCTCGGACGCCGGCGCCCGCTCGTCGTGACCGGCCTGCGCCGTTTCGGCTGCACCCGCGAGCGGCTCGCCGGGTTCGCCGACGGCTACGCCGCCGCCGGCGTACCGATCGGGCCGGAACGGGTGGTGGAGGGTGACTTCACCTTCGAGTGCGGACGCGAGGCGGTGCGGCGGCTGCTGGCCGAGGGGGTCGCGTTCGACGCGGTCTTCGCCCACAACGACCTCTCCGCCGCCGGCGCGCTGCAGGCGCTGCGCGACGCCGGCCGGCGCGTCCCGCAGGACGTGGCGGTGGTCGGCTTCGACGACCTGCCGCTGGCCGGGCACACCCATCCCCCGCTCAGCTCGGTGCGCCAGCCGCTGCGGGAGATGGGCGCCGCCGCCGCCCGGCTCCTGATCGCCCACCTCACCGGCACGCCGCTGCCGGACACCCCGACCGTGATCCCGACCGGCTTCGCCGCCCGCGCCTCCACCGGCGTCACCTGACCCCATCCCGCCGGACCCCGGCGACCACGCCGGCGGGCACACGCCCGCCGGTGGCACCACCGCACACCCTCCATCCACCACGTCCCGCCCGAGGAATGCGGGACCACCGAGGGAGACCGCCATGAGAAGAAGGCAACTCCTCGCCGTCGCGCTGGCCGGCGCGATGGTCACCACCACCGTCGCCGCGTGCGGCGACAGCCCCAACGCGAACAAGAAGAGCGGCCAGGCCGCGACCGTGCTCAACGTCGGCATGCCCAACGGCCCCCAGGCCGAGAACAACAACCCGTTCCTCACCACCTCGGCCGCCGCGTCGCTGGGCTACCGCTGGCAGATCTACGAGCCGCTGATGATGTGGAACCCGGTCAAGCCGGCCGAGCCGTTCAAGCCCTGGCTGGCCACCAAGGCCGAGTGGTCGGCGGACTACAAGTCGGTGAAGGTGACCATCCGCGACAACGCCACCTGGTCCGACGGGCAGAAGGTCACGGCCGAGGACGTGGCCTTCACCTACAACCTGGTCAAGAAGTTCCCGGCGCTCAACGACCAGGGCGTGCCCTACACGGACGCGACCGCGAGCGGCAACGAGGTCACCATCTCGATGTCCAGCCCGCAGTTCGTCAACCAGCAGAAGGTGCTGTGGCGGGTGCCGATCGTGCCCAAGCACCTCTGGGAGAAGATCAGCGACCCGACGACCGACCCGGTGAAGCAGCCGGTCGGCAGCGGGCCGTACACGCTGAAGTCGTTCACCCCGGCGACGACGACGCTGACGGTGCGCGACAGCGGCTACTGGCAGGACGCGCCGAAGGTCAAGGAGCTGCGCTTCACCTCGTACACCGACAACAGCGCGCAGACCACGGCGCTGGCCAACGGCGAGTCGGAGTGGAGCTTCGTCTTCATCCCCAACTACCAGGCCGTGTTCGTGGCCAAGGACCAGAAGAACCACAAGGTGTGGGCGCCGCCGGTGCTGGGCATCCACGGCCTCTACCTGAACACCACGAAGAAGCCGTTCGACGACCCGACGCTGCGCAAGGCGATGAACATGGTCGTCGACCGCGCGGACATCTTCACCACCGCCGAGGCCGCGTACTTCCACCCGGAGGTGAAGAGCGTGACCGGCCTGCCCAGCCCGGCCGGCGACTCGTTCATCGCGCCCGAGTACAAGGGCCAGGAGCACAAGGTCGACGTCGAGGGCGCCAAGGCGCTGCTCACCGGCGCCGGCTACAAGCTCGACGGCACCACGCTGAAGGACAAGAGCGGCAAGCCGGTCACGATCAAGCTGACCGACCCGGCCGGCTGGTCCGACTACCAGACCAGCCTCGAGATCGTGAAGGACAACCTGTCCAAGATCGGCATCGCGGCGACGGTGGACAAGGCCAACCAGGACGCCTGGTTCCGCAACGTGGAGCAGGGCAACTTCGAGGCCACGTTCCGGTGGACCGAGAGCGGCGCGACGCCGTACGACATCTACCGGACGGTCATGGACGGCCGGGTGCTCAAGCCGATCGGCACCGCCTCCCCGGCCGGCAACTTCGGCCGCTTCGACGACAAGGCGGCCACCGACGCGCTGGTCTCGTACGCCAACGCGACCGACGACGCCACCCGGACCACCGCCCTGGCCACGCTGCAGAAGATCTTCGTGGAGCAGGTGCCGATGATCCCGGTCGGCGCGGACAACATCGGTGGCGCGTACAGCACGAAGAACTGGACCGGCTGGCCGGACGACGCGAACCCGTACGGCGCGCTCCAGCCCACCCAGCCCAACGCGCTGGACGTGGTGCTGCACCTCAAGCCCGCCGCCGGCTGACCCGGCGCTGCCTCCCCGGCCGGGCGACCGGCCGGGGAGGCGGGCCCCGCCCCCGACCCCGGCGATCCCAGACAGGAATGCGGCATGACGACGACCGAGAGCGCCCCGGCGCCGGTCGACGAGGTGGTGCTGGAGGCCGTCGGCCTGACCAAGCACTTCCCCGTCCGCCGGCGGCTGCGCAGTCTCCTCTCCCGGACCCCGACGGTGGTGCACGCCGTCGACGACGTGTCCATCGCGCTGCGCCGTGGACGGGTGACCGCGCTGGTCGGCGAGTCCGGCTCCGGCAAGTCCACGGTGGCCCGGCTGCTGGCCCAGCTCTACCCGCGCACCGCCGGCGACATCCGGCTGCACGGCGCCTCCACCCGGGTCCGCGGCGGCCGCCCGTTCCGCGCCTACGTGCGCCGGGTGCAGCTGATCCTGCAGGACCCGTTCGCCTCGCTGAACCCGGTGCACACGGTCCGCTACCACCTCACCAGGGCGCTGCGCATCCACGGCAACGCGGGCACCGGCCCGGACGGGCTGGAGCGGGCGCTGGCCGACCTGCTCTCCCGGGTCAGCCTCACGCCGCCGGAACGCTACCTCGACGCGTTCCCGCACGAGCTGTCCGGCGGCCAGCGCCAGCGCGTCGCCATCGCCCGGGCGCTCGGCGCGAACCCCGAGGTGCTGCTCGCCGACGAGCCGGTGTCGATGCTGGACGTGTCGATCCGTCTCGGCGTGCTGAACCTGTTGCAGGACCTCAAGGACCGGTTGAACCTGGCCGTCCTCTACATCACCCACGACATCGCCTCGGCCCGCTACTTCGCCGACGAGACGATCGTCATGTACGCGGGACGGATGGTCGAGGGCGGCGACAGCGAGACGGTCACCCAGCGGCCGGCCCACCCGTACACCCGGTTGTTGACCGACTCGGCGCCGGACCCGGAGCGGATCACCGGCGCGGGCGCCGACCCCACCGGGGCCGGTGAGCGTGGGCACGGTGAGCCGCCCAGCCTGATCCACCCGCCGGCCGGCTGCCGGTTCCACCCGCGCTGCCCGCACGCCATGGCGCGCTGTGCCACGGAGCTGCCCCCGCCGATCCCGGTCGAGGACGGCCCGGGGCACTGGGCGGCGTGCTGGCTGTTCGACCCGGCCACCGTCGCGGCGCGGGACGCCGCACCCGAGGAGGCGACCCGATGAGGTTCCTGCTGCAACGGGTGGCGTTCTACCTGTTCACCGCGTGGGCGGCGATCACCCTCAACTTCTTCATCCCCCGGATGGTGCCCGGCGACCCGGTGCAGTCGCTGATCTCCCGCAACCAGGGCCGGATCAGCGCCGACGCGATCGCCTCGCTGCGGGTGCTGTTCGGGCTGGACTCCGACCGCAACCTGTGGGAGCAGTACGTGGCCTACTGGGGCCAGCTCCTGCACGGCGACCTGGGGCTGTCGTTCACGTTCTTCCCGGCACCGGTGTCGGAGGTGATCGGGAACAGCCTGCCGTGGACGGTCGGCCTGGTCGGCGTCACCACGATCGTCAGCTTCCTGCTCGGCACCGCGCTCGGCGTGGGCGCGGGCTGGCGGCGCGGCTCGTGGATCGACGGGCTGCTGCCGGCCACCACGTTCCTCTCCTCCATCCCCTACTTCTGGCTGGGCCTGGTGGCGATCGCGTTGTTCGCCGGGCCGGGCAGCTTCTTCCCCTCCTCCGGCGGCTACGAGCCGGGGCTGGTGCCGGCGTTCGACGCGTACTTCGTCCCCAGCGCGTTGCAGCACAGCATCCTGCCGGCGGCGACCATCCTGGTCTCCTCGATGAGCGGCTGGATCCTCAGCATGCGCAACATGATGGTCACCGTCGCCAGCGAGGACTACATCACCGTCGCGCACGCCAAGGGACTCTCCGAGCGCCGGGTGGCGCTGAGCTACGCCGCCCGCAACGCGCTGCTGCCCAACGTCTCCGGGTTCGCCCTGTCGCTGGGCTTCATCGTCGGTGGCACGCTGCTCGTGGAGATCGTCTTCTCCTACCCGGGCCTGGGGTTCCAGCTCTTCCAGGCCGTCGGCAGCAAGGACTACCCGCTCATGCAGGGCATCTTCCTCATCATCACCATCTCGGTGCTGGTGGCGAACCTGCTCGCCGACGTCGCGTACCTGCTCCTCGACCCGCGGACCCGAAAGAGCTGAGCGATGACACTTTCCCCGTCGAGCATCGAGCAGGTCATCCCCGGCCAGGGGGCGATGGCGCAGCCGTCGGCCCGCGCCCGGCGACGCCGGTTCCGCTTCGTCGCCAACGCCAAGGCCGCCACCGGCCTGGCCATCCTCGGGGTGTACGCGCTGCTGGCCGTGATCGGGCCGTGGATCGCGCCGTACGACCCGGACGCGCGCAGCGCCGACGTGCTCCAGGCGCCCTCGGCCCGGCACTGGTTCGGCACCACCCACCTCGGGCAGGACATCTTCAGCCAGATCCTGGTCGGCGCGCGCAGCGTCGTCGTGGTGGGGTTGATCGCCGGCGTGCTGGCCACGATCCTGTCCGTCCTCATCGGGGTGACCGCCGGCTACCTGGGCGGCGCCGCCGACGAGAGCCTGTCCGCGTTGTCCAACGTGTTCCTGGTGATCCCCGCGCTGCCGCTGATCATCATCGTGGCGTCGCTGGTCGACCAGGCCGGCGAGCTGCTGGTCGCGTTGATCATCGGGCTCACATCGTGGGCGTGGGGCGCCCGGGTGCTGCGCGCCCAGACGCTGTCGTTGCGCCGCCGCGACTACGTCGAGGCGGCCCGGGCCACCGGCGAGCGGACCTGGCGGATCATCGGGTTCGAGATCCTGCCCAACCTGACCGCGATCATCGCCTCCGGCTTCGTCGGCACCGTGATCTTCGCGGTGATGTCGGAGATCACCCTGGCGTTCATCGGCATCTCGTCGGTCAGCTCCTGGAACTGGGGCACCATCCTGTTCTGGGCGCAGGGCCAGCAGGCGCTCGCCCAGGGCGCGTGGTGGTGGTTCGTACCGGCCGGGCTGGCCATCGCGCTGCTCGGCACCGCGCTCGCGCTGATCAACTTCGGCATCGACGAGTTCGTCAGTCCCCGCCTGCGCACCGGTGGCCGGACCCGGATCCGCACCGCCGACGGTCGCACCGTCGCGATGCGCGTCGGGTTCACCCCGGTCCTCGCGCCGACCCCGACGCCGGTCCCGATGCAGCGGCCGGCGGACCCCCTCCGAGAGGACGCGACCTCATGAGCGACAAGGTGCTGGAGATCCGCGGGCTCCGCGTCGACTACGGGGTCGGGGCGGAGGCGGTGCACGCGGTCCGCGACGTCGACCTGACGCTGCACCGGGGCGAGGTGCTGGGCCTGGCCGGGGAGAGCGGCAGCGGCAAGTCCACCCTGGCGTACGGGCTGACCCGGCTGCTGCCCCCGCCCGGCGTGGTCAGCGGCGGCCAGGTGATCTACCACCCCGTCGACGGACCGCCGGTGGACGTGCTGACGCTCAGCCCGGCCCGGCTGCGCGAGTTCCGCTGGGCGGAGACGTCGATCGTGTTCCAGGGCGCGATGAACTCGCTCAACCCGGTGCACAAGGTCTCCACCCAGCTGCTCGACGTGATCCGGGCGCACGAGCCGAAGAGCACGGCGGCGGGCCGGCTGGCCCGCGCCCGGGACCTGCTGCGGCTGGTCGGCATCGCCGCCGACCGGCTGGACAGCTACCCGCACCAGCTCTCCGGCGGCATGCGGCAGCGCGTCATGATCGCCATGGCGCTGGCGCTGGAGCCGCAGGTGGTAATCATGGACGAGCCGACCACCGCGCTGGACGTGGTGATGCAGCGGCAGATCCTCGGCCAGCTCGCCGAACTGCGCGAGCGGCTGGGCTTCGCGGTGCTGTTCATCACCCACGACCTGTCGTTGCTGGTGGAGTTCTCCGACCGGATCGCCATCATGTACGGCGGCCGGATCGTCGAGGAGGCGCCCGCCGCCCGGCTGTACCGGGAGCCGCTGCACCCGTACACCGAGGGGTTGCTGCACTCGTTCCCCGCGCTGCGCGGGCCGCGCCGCGAGCTGACCGGGATCCCGGGTTCTCCGCCGGACCTGCGCGCCATGCCGTCCGGGTGCGCGTTCCACCCCCGCTGCCCGAAGGCCTTCGACCCGTGCGACGAGCGCCTGCCGGTGCTGGGCGCACCCGGCGTCGACGATCCGACCCGGGCCGTCGCGTGCTGGCTGCACCCGGCCGTCGCGCCCCTGCCCCGCTGACCCGTCCGAGCCCACCCGCTACCCGCGAGGAGAACCATGGACACCGACCTCACCCGTCCCCGCGTCGAACAGGTCGACCCGATCGACACGCTGCCGCCGACCTTCCGGTGGGGGGTGGCGACGTCGTCGTACCAGATCGAGGGCGCGGTGGCCGAGGACGGCCGCACACCGTCGATCTGGGACACCTTCTGCCGGGTCCCCGGAGCGGTGGCCAACGGCGACCACGGCGACGTGGCCTGCGACCACTACCACCGGATGCCCGAGGACGTCGCGCTCATCGCCGACCTGGGGCTGGACACCTACCGGTTCTCGGTGGCCTGGCCGCGGGTGCAGCCGGGCGGGCGCGGCTCGGCCAACCCGGCCGGGCTGGCCTTCTACGACCGGTTGGTGGACGAACTGCTCGGCCGCGGCGTCGACCCGTGGGTGACGCTCTACCACTGGGACCTGCCGCAGGAGCTGGAGGACGCCGGCGGCTGGCCGAACCGGGACACCGCCTACCGCTTCGCCGACTACGCGGAGCTGGTCTTCGCCGCGCTCGGCGACCGGGTCCGCACCTGGACCACGCTCAACGAGCCGTGGTGCTCGGCCATGCTCGGCTACGCCTACGGCGACCACGCCCCCGGCCGGCGCGACCTGGGCGACGGCATCGCCGCCGCGCACCACCTGCTGCTCGGGCACGGGCTGGCGACGCGGCGGCTGCGGGCGGCGGCGCAGTCGCCGATCGAGCTGGGCCTGACCGTGAACCTGTCGACGGCCGACCCGGCGACCGACAGCGCGGCCGACCGGGACGCGGCGCGGGCGGCGGACGGGCTGGGCAACCGGCTCTACCTGGACCCGGTGCTGCGCGGGGCGTACCCGCAGGACGTGGTGGCCGACCTGGCCGCCGAGGGGGTGCCGATCCCGGTGCAGGACGGTGACCTGGAGGTCATCGCCACCCCGATCGACGTGCTCGGGGTGAACTACTACTTCGGGCAGTTGCACTCCGGGGTGGACGAGCAGGGCCGGGACCGCGACGACGCCGGCCGGCCGGTGCGCCGGGTGGTCCGCCGGGACCTGCCGCGCACCGCGATGGACTGGGAGATCGTGCCGGAGTCGTTCACCGACCTGCTGGTGCGGCTGCACCGCGACTACCCGGGCGTGCCCATGGTGATCACCGAGAACGGGGCGGCGTTCGACGACAAGCCGGACGCCGAGGGTTTCGTGGCCGACGACGACCGGGTCGACTACCTGACCGAGCACCTGCGGGCGGTGGCCCGGGCCCGGCAGGCGGGCGCGGACCTGCGCGGCTACTTCGCCTGGTCGCTGCTGGACAACTTCGAGTGGGCGTACGGCTACGACAAGCGGTTCGGCATCGTGCGGGTGGACTACGAGACGCAGCGCCGTACCCCGAAGCGCAGCGCGCTGTGGTACCGCGACACGGTCCGGCGGGTGCGCGGGCAGCGCTGAGCCGAGCGCCGGGCCGGCGGCCACGCCGGCCCGGCCGGTCAGCGGCCCCGTGTCC
>NZ_CADEAU010000163.1 GCF_902825405.1 Micromonospora maritima
GCACCGCTCCCCCACCGCGTCGACCACCTCCGGCAGCACGGCGGCGCTGGCCGGGGCGGCGTCGAGCTGCCGGCCGCCGTGGTTGGAGACCACCACCGCGTCCACCCCGGCGTCCGCCGCGCGGACCGCGTCGCGCGCGTCCAGGATGCCCTTGACCAGCAACGGCACCGGGGTACGCGCCCGCAGCCAGGCCAGGTCGGCCCAGCTCAGCGCGGGCGCGAAGACCGCGCCGGTGTGCGCCTTCACCGCCGACACCCCGGGCGTGCCCCGGTGGGCCAGGTCGTCCCGGTCGCCGGGCAGGTTCGCGGCGCCGACGTGCGGCGGCAGCGCGAAACCGTTGCGCGCGTCGCGCAGCCGCCGGCCGAGCACCGGCACGTCCACGGTCACCATCAGCGCGGCGCAGCCGGCCGCCGCCGCCCGGTCCAGCTCCTCCAGCTCGCGGCGGATGGTGACCGGGTCGTACTGCTGCGACTCCGCCTCCCGGGCGACCACCTTGACCATCGCGGTGAGCCCGCGCACCGGGGCGTACGGCAGCGTCAGCAGTGCCCACAGGATGTCCATGCTCACTCCACCAGTTGGTGCGCGCTGACGAAGTCGTACGGGGCGAGCGGGCCGATCAGCCGCATCCGGATCAGGTCCCGACGCTGCTCGGCGAACTCCTCGACGGCCCGGACGAACTCCTCCTCGTCGTCGACGCGGACCAGGAACGCGACGTTCACGGCGTCCAACTCGTGGCTGGGTTGCCGGGGCGAGTCGGCGACGACGAGCCCGTCGACGGCGTCGACCGCGGCCCGGTTCTCCGCCTCCCGGCGCAGCTCCACCGCCTGGCTGATCATCTCGCCGAGGCGGATCCGCTGCTCCCGGCTCTCCACCTCCGGCCGCCCGCGCACCTGGTCGGCGAGCGCGGCGGCGTCCGGGTCGCCGGCGAGAAGTTCGCCGATGAACTCCCGCTCGTCGAAGCGCCCGTGCACCGTGTACTGGACCCGGTCCTCGAACTCCGCCAGGGCGTCGGCGAACCGGTCGTGGTGCGCCGCCAGCAGGTCGTGCACCGCGTCCTCGCCGGTCACCACCGTGCCGAAGCGCACCGGCAGGACCGGCGCCACCTCCGCGGTGCCGTCCAGCAGCCGCTCGTACGCGGTGAGGTCGGCCGGTCGGCCCAGCGGCTCCTCCAGCCCGGCCTCGCTGACCAGCGCGGCGAGTTCGCCGTGCCGGATCGCGAGGACCTCGCCCGGCGGGGTGCCGACCCCCTCCGCGTCGGGGGTCGGCTCCACGTCGGACGGCACGATGCCGTAGATGAACAATCCCGTCTCCTGTCCCATGGTCAGCGCTCCCGGGACCGGCGCCGGCGCCGTTCCCCGTCGTCGCCGCCGCGGATCGAGTCCGCCACCGCGCCGCTGATCTCCTGCGCGGCCTTGCCGAGCCCGGACACCGCCCTGCCCTTGGCGGCCGCCCCGGCGACGCCGTCCACCAGGTCGGGCAGCGTCTTCTGGTCCTTCGGCACGATGTCCATCCGGTCGACCGTGTCGGCGAACCGCAGGTAGGTCTCGATGCTGGCGACCACCACCCGGGCGTTGATCTCCAGCAGTTGGATCCCGACGACGGCGACCGACACCTGCGCGTCGATCACCACGCCCTTGTCCAGCACGGTCTCCACGACGTCGGAGAGGCCGCTCCCACCGCCGCCGGTGCGCTCCAACGCGCTACCGGGGCTCCCGGTCGTGGCGGCGACGCTCACTCCCCACGCTCCTCACGCCGACGGCGGACCACCGGACGGCGGGGCGCCTCGGGGGCACGACGGGCCCGCTCCTCGCGGGGTTCCCGCTCCGCGCGCTGCGGGCGGCGGGCCCGCTCGGGCTGTCGCCGACGCGGCGGCTGCTCCTCCTCGGGCTCCTCGTCGTACTCGTCGTCCTCGAAGTCCTCGCCGTCGTCGTAGTCCGCGTACTCCTCCTCGGCGGGGGTCGGGCGACGGCGCGGCGCGGGCCGACGGCGGTCGCGCGCGGCGGGCCGGCGCTCCTCCTCGGGCTCTTCCTCGGGCTCCGTCTCCGGCTCCTCGGCGCGGCCCTCCTGCTCCTCGCGGAGCGCGGTCTCGTGGTCCTTGACCACCTGGGAGTCCTCGATCTCGCCCCGCCAGCCCTCGACGGAGTCGGGGTCGAGCACCGTCACGGTCATCACGTGCCGGACGAAGTGCTTCAGTTCCAGCCGCACCCGGCGGCCCTGGGCCCGCCAGAGGTTGCCGGTGTGCTCGAAGAGGCCCTGCGGGTGGTACTCCAGCACCACCAGGATCCGGGTCAGCTCGGGGCCGACCTCGTGGAAGCTCACCGTCCCGTCGACGGAGCCCTTCTCGCCCTTCGAGCGCCAGTGAATCAGCCGGTCCGGGATCTGCCGCACGATCGTCGACTCCCAGCTCCGGTGCGACCAGAGGACCTGCGCCTTCCAGGTCATCTTCTCGTCGGAGTCGCAGTCGGCCTGCTCCACCTTCTTCATGAAGCTCGGGAAGTCGCCGAACGTCGTCCACTGGTTGTACGCGACCCGGACCGGCACGCCGACCTCGATGGTCTCGACGATGTTGGTGACCTTGAGCTTCTTGCCGCCGCCCTTGCCACCCTTGCCGCCGCCGAACGCCGACATCAGCTTCTCCTTACCGCCGGCCAGGCCGGCATGGAACATGGCCTTCAGCGGGGAGTTGCCGTCGGCGAGCTTCTGCGCGCCGGTGGCCGCGGCGACCAGGCCCGGTCCGCCGCCCTGCTTCGCGTACTCGCTGAGCCGACCGGTGGCGCCGGTGACCCGTTCGGTGACCACCTGCACGGCCCGTTCCCCGATCGCGGAGGCGAGGTTGCGCAGCTCGTCGCCGATCTGTTCACGTGCGCGGTCGGTGAGGCTGGTGGGTGCCATCGTCACCGCCCCCGTCCGCGCCGGACCGGCGCCGGCCGCCCGGCCCGGTCCTCGTCGTCGCGGTCCTGGTCGTCGGCCAGGGGCTGGTCGTCGAGCTCCTGCTCCTCGTCGGGTGCCGAGCGCTCGTCCGTCGACTGCTCGCCGGAGCGGCGGCGCAACGCGTCGGCGCCGCTGCGCAGCCTGCCGCTGACCGCGTCGATACCGCTGCCGGCTGCGGCGGTCGCCGCGGCCCGGCCGGCGGTGACCAGCGGCGCGCCGAGCTTGCCGAGGTTGCCCAGTTGGGGGCTCGACCCGAGCAGGCCGGTGGCCATCTGCTTCAGGCCGCCGGGGTTCTGGCTGGCCCGGCCGGCCGCGACGGCGGCGGCCAGGGTGAGTGCCGTCCGCAGCTTCCGGCGACGGCCGAGGACATATCCGAAACCGACCGCCAGGGCGATCCGAGCTCCGCTCTTCATCAGTTCTCCTTCGCTCCCCGGCGGAAGGGACACCTCATGCTGGAGCAGGCCCGGAAGACATCTGCCGGGGATCAGCGAAAAGAGACCTGCGACCCGGTGTCCCGCATCAGCGGACCCGGCGGGCAGTACCCGTCAGGAAATGCGTGAAACATTTCCCGCGGGGAAGACGAAATGCGTCGCAGGGAGGGAAAAAGCTCGCATCTGACCCCAGACTAGCAGGGAAGACGCGAGATGGTTGCCTTGCGGCAATCGTGTGGTCAGCGAATGGGAATGGCCGAGTCCAGACACATTCTGGCGCGGATCTTCCCATTCTCTTCACGCAATTCCGCGCCGCATCGGCGAAGAACGGAGAGAGCGCCGACATTGTCCGGTGTGGTGTCCGCGACGACCGTGTGCATTCCGGCCGCCGCGGCGGCGTGCAGCAGCTCGCGCAACGCGGCGGCGCCCAGGCCCCGCCCCCGGGCCGAACGGCCCAGCCACATGCCGGTCTCGACCACCCCGGGCTCGTCGCAGCGGGCCATCCGGACCATCCCCACGACCTCGCCGCCGGAGACGACGGCGTACATGGCGGTGCGGGTCGGGCCGGCCAGACCGCCGAAGCTGGCCCGGTGGAACTCGCGGAAGGCGTCCCGACGGGCCAACGACCAGCCGGCCGGGGCGTCCACCGGGGGCATCACGTCCTCCGGCTCGGCCTCGGCCGCCGCTACGGAGAGCAACGGCTCCAGGTTGCGCTCGTCCACCGGCTCCAGCCGTACCGCACCCGTCACGAGCCGCAGTCTGCCGGCCGCTCCGCCGCGCGTCCACCCCTTTGGGGACCTACTGCCGGTACGGCCGAGCGGGCCGACCCTTCGTACCCCCGGGGTGTTCCGCCTCACGCTGCGTTGTCATCCGACCGGTTCGTTCCGACCGTGAGGGTGCTCACGGCGCGGGCGCGAACTCGCAGAGCGCGACCGAGGCGTCGTCGCTGCGCTTGCGCCGCCGCAGCCGGTCCGGATGGTCCCGCTCGGCCACCCGGACCCGGTCGATCAGCCCCTCCGGCCCCTCCACGGTCGCCACCTCCAACAGACCGGCCCAGTCGAAGAGGCCGAACTGCTCGACCGCGCAGGACGCCCCGTCGCTGAGCAACGCCGCCCGGCGCAGCGCCCCCGGTCCGCGCAGCGGGACCGTCCCGGTCACCGCGTGGTACGCGGCGTCGGGATCGGCGGCCGCCGCCCAGTAGCCGTGGGTGCGGTTCATCCGCGTCCGCTGCACGCTCACCGCACGCCGGAACCGCACCGCCGGTTCGACGTCGTCACCGGGCAGCGCGGCGGCGGTCCGGCGCAGGTCGGCGAGCGCGGTCTCCAGCCGTCCGTCGGTGACCACCTCGATCTCCCGGTCGGTCTGGAGCACCAGCGGGCTGTCGCAGAGCACCAGGTAGTCGGCCCGGTCGCCGCCCTCGCGCAGCAGGCACACGGTCGACGACGGGGTCCCCGGGTGGTCGAGGTCGCACACCCCGCCGTGGTCGGCCCGCACCGCCAGGATCGCCGCCGCCAGACCGCTCATCAGCGTCGCACCGGGACGGGCGGCGACCGCCAGGCCGATCCGGGCGGCCAGGTGGCGGACGTACCAGGCCGGGCCGTGGACGCAGCCGGTGTCGAAGCCCTCCGGCACGGTCGCCCCGTCGAGGACGCCGACCAGTGGACCGAACCGGAAGACCAGGTCCTCGTTCTCGGGCCGGCCGGGCGCCGGGTCGGAGGCGGAGCGGACCCGCATCATCGGCGCCTGCCCCACCGGCCGGGTCGGGCTGCTGCCGGTCGCGTACCGGCGGTCCGGTGCACCCATCGAGTCGCTCCCTCCGTCGTCGCCCGCCGCCTACCCGGAGGGCGCGGGGCCATGCGACCTCGCCCCACCGACACATCTCGGCAACCTTCCGTCATCGCGTCAGCACAGCCGGTAGCGTCATCTTCGATCGGGTCCGCACGAGCGCCAGGGGGTCGCGATGTTGGAGCGGTTGCACGAGTCGGGAATCCGGGCGGAGCACGCCTACGTCGCCGGGTTCGTCAGCATCGGGCTCTCGTTCACGAGCTGGTTCCTCTCCAAGAGCCTGGAGCGTGCCGGGGTGGCGCGGGCGGACCGCTGGGGCATCTTCATCGGCGAGTGGGCGCCGACCTTCTTCGCCATCGGCAACGGGCTGCGCACGTACGAGAAGTGAAGCCGGTCAGCGCCGCCGGTTGCGCGCCCGCGACGAGCGGAGCCGTCGCAGCCGGCCGATCAGCACCGGCTCGGCGGCGAGCGCGGCCGGATGGTCCAGCAACCCGTTGAGCAACTGGTAGTAGCGGGTCGCGGAGAGACCGAAGGTGTCCCGGATGGCCTGCTCCTTGGCGCCGGCGTGCTTCCACCAGCGGGACTCGAAGGCGAGGATCCGCCGCTCCCGCTCGGTGAGCCCGTCGACCGGCTCCTGCGCGACCGGCTCGGCCGCCTCGACGGACGCCGACCCGGCGGACACCGCGGACTCGACCGGCGGGGCGGAGCGGGGCGGGGGCACGGTGGGCTGCGCCTCCGGGGTGGACGGCTCGGCCCGGTCGGCGGCCCGTGGGGTGGCGTCGGCGGACACGGCGCTCCTCTCCGACGGCGAACGAGACCGGCGCGGGGCACGCGCCGGCCGGGGACCCCAGCGTAACCAGGGCCGTCCCCGGCCGCATCGCACGCGCGGTCCGCGCCGCCGGCGTCGGCCGGCGGCGCGGACGGCGGTCAGGAGATGTCCCGCCGGCGCATCGTCCAGAACGCCCCGACCAGGGCAGCCACGGCGCCGACCCCGAACACCAGCGCCGACTGCTCCCAGGTCACCACGTACTTGGCCGGTTCGCAGGCGCCCTTGGCGAACTGGCAGGTGTCGTAGTCGAACAGCTCCGCCTGCTTCATGAACCACGACTGGGCGTACGTGGAGAGCACGTAGCGCTCGCCGAACGGCACCGAGAGCACCCCGACCGCGATCCGGATGCCGATCTCGCTGATCGCGAAGACCGCCACCGCTGCGCCCAGGGCCATCGCGGTGTGCCGGCCCAGCGAGGCGAGCGCGAAGGCCACCGCCCCGACCACCAGCACCAGCGCCACCGCCCGCAGCCCGTCCAGCCCGATCGAGCGCCAGACGCCGGCGGTCGTCTTCGCGGTGGTGCCGCGGGACGTGCCGATCAGCCAGAACGCCGCCGTCCAGAGCGCGCCGAGCACCACGGTCACGCCGAGCACGGTGGTGAGCAGGGCGGCCAGCTTGGTACCCAGCACGGCGAGCCGTCTCGGTCGCCAGAGCAGCAGGTTCATCATGCCGCCGGTGTTCCACTCGGCACCCACGAAGGAGGCGCCGACGATGAAGGCGAAGAGCGCCACGGCCCCGGCGAAGACGGCGATGAACGTGGGGAACTCGGCCCGGAAGTCGAACTGGTAGGGCAGGTTCCACTTCGGGTCGAACATCTCGGGCTGCGGCTGGTAGTCCTTGCCGCAGTTCGGACCGAACCGCTCCTCGGTCTGCTCGCCGCGGGCCTGGGCGGCCTCGCAGTCGGTGACGGTGCGCTTCCAGTCCTCCACCGACCGCTTGTACTGGGCGTCGGACTCCGCCTGGGCGGCGGCGACCACGTCGGGCGAGAGCTTGTGGCTGGAGAAGCTGAACGCGGTGGCGACGGTGGCGAGCCCGACCAGCAGCAGGACGAGCATCAGCCGGGTGAGCCGGCGCTTGCCGAGCCGGCGCAGCTCGGTGACGAACAGGCTCATGCGCCCCAACCTCCTGCGGTGCCGGTCTGGTCGACCTTGGCGGACTGATCGACCTGACGGTGCTGGCCGGGGACCGGCGCGGTCGCGGTCAGTTCGAGGAAGACGCTCTCCAGGTCGACCGCGACCGGGGTGAGCTCGCTGACGTAGAGGCCCTGCTCGGCGAGGAGCCGGCTGACCTCGGCCGGCTTGTCCACGCCGGACAGCATCAGGTGGTCGGCCTCGCTCGTCGCGACGCGGATCCCGGACCGGGTCAGCGTCTCGGCGGCCTGGGGCAGGTCGCTGACCGCCTCCAGCCGCACCCGCACGGTGCCCTGCGAGTGCGCCGCGAGCACCTCCTCGACCGGCCCGAACGCGACCCGCCGGCCGAGCGAGATGATGGTGACCGAGTCGCAGATGAGCTGGATCTCGCCCAGGATGTGGCTGGAGAGCACCACGGTCATCCCGGACTCGGCCAGCCCGCGCATCAGCCCGCGCATCTCCCGGATGCCGCCCGGGTCGAGGCCGTTGGCCGGCTCGTCGAGGATCAGCAGCTTCGGGTTCTTGAGCAGCGCCGACGCGACGGCGAGCCGCTGCTTCATGCCGAGCGAGTAGGTCTTCACCCGCTCGCCGGCCCGGTCGCGCAGCCCGACCAGCTCCAGCACCTCGTCGACCCGCTGCCGGGGCAGCTCGCCGGCCTGGGCGAGCAGGCCCAGGGTGTCCCGCGCGGAGAAGTGCGGGAAGAACTGCGGGCTCTCCACGATGGCGCCGACCCGGCCGGCGACCGTAGGCAGCGCGTGCGGCAGTTCCTGGCCGAGGATGGCCATCCGGCCGCCGTTGGGGCGGATCAGCCCGAGCAGCGTACGCAGCGTGGTGGTCTTGCCCGAGCCGTTCGGGCCGAGGAAGCCGTGCACCTGGCCGGCCTCGACCCGCATGTCGAAGCCGTCGAGCGCGTGGCGCACCCCGCGTTTCCGGCTCCGGTACGTCTTACGGAGACCCTCGATCTCCAGGACAGCCGACACAGCTGACCTCCCCCGATGTAGGTGACAGCGACACCATACGCGGTATGCACGCGAAGGCAATACCGGGTATGCACGTGTCGGCGTGTTAAAAGGGGGCCCCTCCTCTACCGGAGGCGTTAGGAGGGGGCCCTTCCTTGCACCCTCAGGCGCAGACGACGTGCACGCCGGCGTCGCGGAACGCCTGCACCACCGTCGGGGACGCGCCGGAGTCGGTCACCAGCGTCTCGATCCGGTCCACCGGACAGATCCGGGCGAACGCGTGCCCGCCCAGCTTGGACGAGTCGGCGATGACCACGACCCGCTTGGCCCGGGCCACCATGAGGCTGTTCATCGCCGCCTCACCCTCGTGGTGCGCGGCGGCGCCGAGCTGCGGGTCGATCGCGTCCACGCCGAGCAGGGCGACGTCCAGGGTGACCTCGCGCAGCAGCGCCCCGCCCAGCGGGCCGACCAGCTCGAACGACTTGGGTCGCACCACGCCGCCGGCCACCACCACCTTCATCCGCGAGCGCACCAGCAGCTCGTTGGCGATGTTCAGCGCGTTGGTGACCACGGTGAGCTGGGCGCCCTCGGCGCTGGTGTTGAGGTCCGGACGCACCGCCAGGGCGCGGGCCACCTCGGTGCTTGTGGTGCCTCCGTTGAGCCCGACCACGGTGCCCGGGGACACCAGCGCGGCGGCGGCGGCGCCGATCCGCTGCTTCTCCGCCGAGTGCTTGGCGGTCTTGTAGCGCAGCGGCAGGTCGTAGGAGACGCCGTTGGCGACCGCGCCGCCGCGGGTCCGCGTGATCATCTGCTGCTGGGCGAGCTGGTCGAAGTCCCGCCGGATGGTGGCCTGGGAGACGTCGAGCCGCTCGGCCGCCTCCTCGACGCTGACCCGGCCGCTGTCGGTCAGCATCTCGAGCAGCGCGTTCCAGCGCGCGTAGCGGTCCACCGCGGGGGCCTCCCCTGACTGTGCACGAACGGTGATTGATTGCGTGCACAGTAGTGCGCGAAACTAGGTCTGCGCAAAACCCTGTGCTGCGCGAACCGCGAGACGGTTGCCACAGCCACCCGGGTTCGCGCAGAATGACGCGCGAAAGACGGCTGTATCGCGCCGTATTGCGCAAGGTCTCCCCTGGCGAGGAGTTGTCATGGCGTTCGTGCACGCGGAGATCGCGAGCCAGCCCGACTGCTGGCGGGAGGCGGCCCGGCTCGCCCCGACCGTCGCCGGGCAGCTGCCGCGACCCGGCGAGCGGGTCGCGGTGGTCGGTTGCGGCACGTCGTGGTTCATGGCGGCGGCGTACGCCGGGCTGCGCGAGGGCGCCGGCCAGGGCGAGACCGACGCCTTCCAGGCCAGCGAGTTCCCCGTCGGCCGCCATTACGACCGGCTGATCGCGATCACCCGCTCCGGCACCACCACCGAGGTGCTCGACCTGCTCGCCGCGCTGCGCGGGCGGATCCCCACCACGGTCCTGGTCGGCGACCCGGACTCCCCCGCCGTCGCCCTGGCCGACGCCACGGTCGCACTGCCCTTCGCCGACGAGCGCTCGGTCGTGCAGACCCGCTTCGCCACCACCGCGCTCGCGCTGCTCCGCGCGCACCTCGGCGAGGACCTCGGCCGGCTCGCCGCCGACGCCGAGGTGGCCGTCCGGGCGCCGCTGCCGATCGACCCGGCCCGCATCGAGCAGGTCACCTTCCTCGGTCGCGGGTGGACGGTCGGGCTGGCCCAGGAGGCCGCGCTGAAGTGCCGCGAGGCGGCCACGTTCTGGGCCGAGGCGTACCCGGCGATGGACTACCGGCACGGCCCCATCTCGGTCGCCGCCCCGGGCCGGCTGGTCTGGGCGTTCGGCGACATCCCGGACGGGCTGCCGGAGGACGTGGCGGCGACCGGCGCCGCGTTCGTGCACAGCCGCACGCACGGCTGCCGCACGGTGCTGACCAGCTGGGCGGCCGGCCGCAACCCGGTCGACCCGATGGCCGACCTGATCCTGGCCCAGCGTTTCGCCGTCGCGCTGGCCACCAGCCGCGGTCTGGACCCCGACGCGCCGAGGCATCTCACCAGGTCCGTGGTCCTGGCATGAGCGAACGCACCGAGCGCAGCGAGGGCCGTGAGAGCATGCCCGGCTGGCAGACGGCGTGAGGTCCGGCGACGAGGTCGTCGTCGCGCTGGACGTGGGCGGCACCGGGATGAAGTGCGCCCTCGTCCGGCCGGACGGCACGACCGTGCACAGCGAACGGCACGCCACCGACGCCCGGCGCGGCCCGGACGCGGTGGTCGACACCGTCCTGGACGTGGCCGACGGGTTGGCGGGCAAGGCGCGCGCCGCCGGCCTCACGCCGGTGGCCTGCGGCATCGCCGTACCCGGGGTGGTCGACGAGGCCCGCGGTGTGGCGGTCTGGTCGGCGCCGGGCCGGCGGCGTTGAGGGCGTTGAGGACCGAGGTGTACGCGGCCTTCTTGTTGCCGCCACCGTCGAACAGCAGTGGGTTCTCGTTCGA
>NZ_CADEAU010000164.1 GCF_902825405.1 Micromonospora maritima
CGGGGCGGGGCCGGCGCGGGCCGAGGCGACGCATCATCGGCACCTCCACCCACCGGTGCAGCGCCGCGGCGAGGGCCAGGGTGAGCAGCAGGAAGCCGAGCACCGCGAGCGGCCCCCGCCACCCGGGCAGCCCGGTGCCCCAGTCACCGGTGAGCCGCAGCACGGTCACCATGACCAGCACGTGGACCAGGTAGAAGGCGAAGGAGACCTCCCCCAGCCACACCATCGGGCGGGACCGCCAGGGGGTCCACCGGCCCCGCACGTCGGCCTGCGCCGCCGCGGTGATCACCAGCAGGTACGCCACGGCGAGCAGCGCCGCCCAGAACTCGGCGCGCACCCAGAACGCGGCGACCACCCAGGTGCCGACGAAGAGCAGGCTGGCCACGGTCAGGTCGGGGCCGCGCCAGCGGTTGCGGCGCATCAGCTCGGCGGCTGCCGCGCCCATCCAGAACTCGAAGGACCGGGTCACCGGGAAGATCTGGGTGAACCACCACCGCTGCTCCTCGGGCACCAACTGCTGCCCGGGCCACAGGGCCAGGATGAGCAGCGGCGCGGCGACCAGCACGACCCGCAGCGCCCCGGTGCGGGCCCGGCGCAGCCACGGCACCGCGAGCGGCAGGCACAGGTAGAACGCCAGCTCGCAGGAGAGCGACCAGCTCACGTTGTTGACGCTGTAGAAGTAGCCGCCGAACGGGATCCAGGCCTGGACCAGGAAGAGGTTGCCGAGGGCGGCCAGCCGGGGGACGGGGTCGGCGAACCAGGCCGCCACGGCCAGCGCCGCCAGGAAGGTGACCACGTGGTTCGGGTAGATCTTGGCGACCCGGCGCCACAGGAACGTGCGGCCCGGCTCGCCGTCACGGTACGACCAGACCAGCACGAATCCACTGAGGATGAAGAAGAACTCGACCCCGGACAGGCCCAGGCTGAACGCCTTGTCGACCACCGCCTTGAGATCCGGCTCGGCGACGATCCGCATGGTGCCCGCGTGGAACCCGAAGACCAGCAGGGCGGCGACCCAGCGCAACCCGGTCAGCGACGGCAGGCGCGGAGCGCGGGTGGTGGTCGGCGCACTGGTCATCCCGGGCACCCTACCCGGTGGTAGGAGCGGGGTGCCGAGGCCCGACCGGGCCCCGACGGGCGGCGGATAGGATTTCCGTTCCTGCCCGCGCGGGCGCCCTCCCGGCCCCGCCGGACCCGCCGTGCCAGTACGGAAGGTGACGAACCGGATGCACCAGCGGATCCTGCTCCGCGCCCGCAAGGGCCCGTTCGACGTCCTCACGCCGGAGGAGACGTTCGCCGGCAACTGGATCGGCGACAACACGGGCAACCTGGTCTTCAGCCACGCCGCGCACAAGCTGCTGGCCACCTCCACGGCGGAGATCACCGCGACCCGCAGCCCGGCCGACCCGCGCCTCGCCGACGAGATCAACGAGCGGTACGACGTGTTCGTGGTCCCGCTGGCCAACGCCTTCCGCCGTAGCTTCGTGCACCGCCTCACCCCGATGACCCGGCTGATCGAGCGCCTGAAGATCCCGGTGGTGGTCCTCGGGGTCGGCGTGCAGACGAACGTCGACGGCGACCGGGAGTACCTGCGGCAGATCGACGAGCCGGTCACCGCCTTCTGCCGCGCCGTGCTCGACCGGTCGCACAGCATCGGCGTACGCGGCGAGGTGACCGAGAGCTACCTGCGGACGCTCGGCTTCTCCGCCGTGGAGCAGATCGGCTGCCCGTCGATGTTCCTGCACGGCGACAACTTCCGGCTGGACAAGCCGCGGGAAGAACTGCGCACCGACGACCGGGTCGCGCTGACCATCTCCCCGTACGTCGCCTCGATGGCCGCCGTCGTCCGTCACCACCGCGAGCGCTACCCGAACCTCTGCTACGTGCCGCAGGACCTGCGCACCCTCGGCACCCTGCTCTACGGCGACGCGCCCGAGCACCGGGGCAAGAGCGGCGAGATGCCGCTGCACACCTCGCACCCCCTGTTCGTCGAGGACAAGGTGCGGATGTTCGTCGACCCGTGGACCTGGATGGCACACCTGGCCGACTACGACTTCGCCTTCGGCACCCGGATCCACGGCACGATCACCGCGCTGATCTCCGGCACCCCCGGCTACCTCTTCGCGCACGACTCGCGCACGCTGGAGCTGGCCCGCTACTTCGACATCCCGCACCGGATCATGCGAGACGTGCCCGCCGACGTCGACGCCGCCGAACTCTACGCGGAGGCCGACTACACCGCGCTCAACTCCGGCCACAAGGCCCGCTTCGCGACGATCACCGCGTTCCTGGCCAAGCACGACCTCGGCACGTCGTTCGCCGACGGCGACAGCGCCGCCCGGTTCGACGAGCGGGTCCGCGAGACCGTGTTCCCGCCGGCCGTCCGCCCGGTCGGCGCCGCACCGCGGGAGGAGCTGCTGAGCCGCATCGAGCGGCTGCGCGACGAGAACCGCGCGCTCGCCGGCACCGTCGACGGGCTGCGCGCCCAGGGGCTGCGCGAGCGGATCAAGCAGGCCGTGCCGGGTCCGGTCCGCCGGATGCTGGGTCGCTGACCGTCGTACGCCTGTTCGATTCCGGGGTACGATCGGGGGCGTGTCCGACGTCGCGTACCAGCCCTCGATGCTCGACCTGTCCGAGCAGGGCCCGACCCTGGGCCCGCTCGCCGAGCCGACCGAGCTGCGCCGCCACGAGCTGAGCCGGGATGCCTGGGTCGACCACCTGCCCGGCTGGGTGCGCGGTTCCGACCCGGTGCTCGACACGCTGCTGCGCGACGTCCCGTGGCGGGCCGAGCGCCGCACCATGTACGACAGCGAGGTCGACGTCCCCCGCCTGCTCTGCTGGTACGCCGCCGGACGGCCGCTGCCGCACCCGGTGCTCACCGCGGCCCGCGACGCCCTCACCCGGCACTACGCGCCCGAACTGGGCGAGCCGTTCGTCACCGCCGGCATGTGCCTCTACCGCGACGGCCGGGACAGCGTCGCCTGGCACGGCGACACCCAGGGGCGCTCCGCGCACACCGACACCATGGTGGCGATCGTCTCGTTCGGCTCCCCCCGCCAGTTGCTGCTGCGTCCCCGCGGCGGTGGCGGCACCAGCCTGCGCTTCCCCCTCGGGCACGGTGACCTGGTGGTGATGGGCGGCTCCTGCCAGCGCACCTGGGAGCACGCCGTGCCGAAGACCGCCCGCCCGGTCGGCCCCCGGGTCAGCGTCCAGTTCCGACCCGCCGGGGTGGCCTGACCACCGGCCCGGGCCCTCCCGCGGGCCGGCTCCGTGCTAGAAACAACTCCCAGGGTCGATCACGCCCCCGTCACCCGACGACGGAAAGGGCGACCGATGACCCAGTCCCCCACCACCCGCCGGTCCCCGTGGGCCCTGCACGGCGACGGCCGCTCGGTCCGCCCCGGCGACGTGGTCCGCCCCGACGAACGGCTGTCCTGGCCGCGTACCGTCGGCGTGGGCGTGCAGCACGTGGTCGCCATGTTCGGCGCCACCTTCACCGTCCCGCTGATCACCGGCTTCCCGCCCGCCACCACGCTCTTCTTCTCCGGCATCGGCACGCTGCTGTTCCTGCTGATCACCGGCAACCGGCTGCCGTCGTACCTCGGGTCGTCGTTCGCGTTCATCGCGCCGGTCCTGGCCGCCAAGACCGGTGGCGGCATCGGCGCCGCCCTCGGTGGCATCGTCGTCGCCGGCGCCGCGCTCGCCCTGGTCGGCGTGGTGGTCCACCTGGCCGGCGCCCGCTGGATCGACGCGCTGATGCCCCCGGTGGTGACCGGCGCGATCGTCGCGTTGATCGGGCTCAACCTCGCGCCGGTCGCCTGGGACGGCGGCGGCGCCGGCACCGGCGTCAAGGCGCAACCGCTGATCGCCCTGGTCACCCTGGCCGCGATCCTGATCACCACCGTCGCCTTCCGCGGCTTCCTGGCCCGGCTGTCGATCCTGCTCGGCGTGGTCGTCGGCTGGGTGCTCGCCGCGCTGACCGGCCAGCTCGACCAGCAGGCGGTCAACGGGCTGAAGCAGGCCGCCTGGGTCGGGCTGCCGGAGTTCCACACCCCGAGCTTCAGTTTGCGCGCCGTGGTCCTGGTCATCCCGGTCATCCTGGTGCTGATCGCGGAGAACGCCGGGCACGTCAAGGCGGTCGCCGCGATGACCGGCCGCAACCTCGACCGGGACATGGGCCGGGCGTTCCTCGGCGACGGTGTCGCCACGGTGCTCGCCGGCTCCGGCGGCGGCTCCGGCACCACCACGTACGCGGAGAACATCGGCGTGATGGCGGCGACCCGGGTCTACTCGACGGCCGCCTACTGGGTGGCCGGCGGTACCGCCATCCTGCTCGGGCTCTGCCCGAAGTTCGGCGCGCTGATCCTCACCGTGCCGGCCGGCGTGCTCGGCGGGGCGACCACCGCGCTGTACGGCCTGATCGCCATCCTGGGCGCCCGGATCTGGATCGAGGGGCGGGTCGACTTCCACGACCCGGTCAACCTGCTCACCGCCGCGGTCGCGGTGATCGTCGGCGCGGCCAACTACACGCTCACCGCCGGGGACCTGTCCTTCAACGGCATCGCCCTGGGCACCGCCGCCGCCCTGGTGATCTACCACGGCATGCGGCTGATCGCCCGCCTGCGCGGCACCACCCCCGAGTCCCGCCGGGGCCCCGAGCCCGAACTCTGACCCGCCCCGGCCCCCTGGCCGCCCGCCACCTCACCCTCGCCCGGCCCGTGCCCGGGCCCGGGCGGCCAGGCCGGTCGATCATGAAGTTGGCGGGACAGAATCGGGCGAATCGCGCCGCCAACTTCATGATCGTCGCAGCGATCGGGCCCGCGTATGGGCGTGGTCAGTCGCGGTCGACGTGGTGGCCGACGACGGTGGGGCCGAGCATCACGGCGAACCCGGAGCCGTCGCGGCGCGGGTCGGCCGGCGGCAGCTCCACCGGGTCGCCGTTCGCCGTGGCGCCCACCGGCCGGGGGCCGATCCAGGCGACCGACAGGTCCGTCTCACCCTTGAGGAACCGCTGGGCCCGCACGCCGCCGGTCGCCCGGCCCTTCGCCGGGTACGCCTTGAACGGTGTCACCTTCACCGTGGCGCCGGTCGAGGTGACCACCATCGGCTCGCCGTGCGTCGCGTCGTCGGTGCGGACCGCGCCGAAGAAGACCACCCGGGCGCCGGCCGGCAGGCTGATGCCGGCCATCCCGCCGCCCTTCGCGCCCTGCGGCCGGACCAGGGACGCCGGGAAGCGCAGCAGTGAGGCCTCCGAGGAGACGAACGCCAGCGTGTCGGTGGCGTCGGTCAGCCAGGTCGCCCCGACCACCTCGTCGCCGTCGCGCAGCGAGATCACCTCGAACTCGTCCGAGCGGACCGGCCAGTCCGGCGCGCAGACCTTCACCACGCCCTGCCGGGTGCCGAGCGCCAGCCCGGGCGACCCCTGCGCGGACGGACCCAGCGGGGCCAGCCCGACGACCGTCTCCCCCGGCTCCAGCGGCACCAGCTCGGCGGCTGACATGCCGCCGCGCAGCGACACCGTGCCGGACTGTTCCGGCAGCACCGGCAGCGGCAGGACGTCGATCTTGAACGCCCGGCCGGCGCTCGTCACCACCAGCACCCGGCCCCGGGCCGTGGAGTGCACCACGGCGCGTACCGCGTCGTGCTTGACCCGGCCGCTGCGCCGCCGCGCCTCGGCGGCCTCCTCCGACTCGGCCGCGGTGCGGGCCACCAGGCCGGTGGCGGAAAGGATCACCTGGCACGGGTCGTCGGCCACCTCCAGCGGGCCGGCCGGCACCGACGCCGCGAGGACCTCCTTGAGGTCGCCGTCGACGAGCGTGGTGCGCCGCTCGGCGCCGAACTGCTTGCCCACCGCGGCCAGCTCGTCGGAGACCAGCTTCCGCAGCACCCTGGGGTCGTCGAGGATCTTCGACAGCTCGGCGATCTCGCCGCGCAGCTTCTCCTGCTCGGCCTCCAGCTCCAGCCGGTCGTACCGGGTCAGCCGGCGCAGCGGAGTGTCCAGGATGTAGGTCGCCTGGATCTCGGAGAGCTTGAACTTCTGCATCAGGCCGTCCTTGGCCGCCTGCGCGTCCTCGCTCGCCCGGATCAGCTTGACCACCCGGTCGATGTCGAGCAGCGCGATCAGCAGGCCGTCGACCAGGTGCAGCCGCTCCTCCCGCTTGCGCTTGCGGTAGGAGCTGCGCCGGGTGACGACCTCGTAGCGGTGCGACAGGAACACCTCGAGCAGTTCCTTGAGCCCGAGCGTGCGCGGCTGGCCGTCCACCAGCACCAGGTTGTTCACGCCGAACGACTGCTCCAGCGGGGTGAGCCGGTAGAGGTCGGCCAGCAGCGCCTGCGGGTTGACGCCGACCTTGCACTCGACGACGAGACGGGTGCCGTTCTCGCGGTCGGTCAGGTCCTTGACGTCGGCGATGCCGGTCAGCCGCTTGGTCTTGTTGACCTCGTTGGTGATGGCCGCGATGACCTTCTCGGCGCCGACGCCGTACGGCAGCTCGGTGACGGTGATGGCCTGCCGGCCGCGGCTGCCCTCCAGCGGGCCGATCTCCACCCGGCCGCGCATCCGCACCACACCGCGCCCGGTCTCGTACGCCCGGCGCACCTCGTCCAGGCCGAGCAGCAGCCCGCCGGTGGGCAGGTCGGGGCCGGGCACGAACTCCATGAGCTTGTCCAGCGTGGCGTCCGGGTGGTTGATCAGCCACCGGGCGGCCTGGACCACCTCGCCGAGGTTGTGCGGGATCATGTTCGTCGCCATGCCGACCGCGATGCCGGACGCGCCGTTGACGAGCAGGTTCGGGAACGCCGCCGGCAGCACCGTGGGCTGGGTCAGCGAGCCGTCGTAGTTCGGCTCGACGTCGACGGTGTCCTCACCCAGCTCACCGGTGAGCAGCATCGCCTCCCGCGACATCCGGGCCTCGGTGTAGCGGGCCGCGGCCGGGCCGTCGTCCGGGCTGCCGAAGTTGCCGTGCCCGTCGATGAGCGGGACGTTGAGCGAGAAGTCTTGCGCCAGCCGCACCATCGCGTCGTAGATCGCGGTGTCGCCGTGCGGGTGGTACTTACCCATGACGTCGCCGACGATCCGGGCGCTCTTGACGTGGCCCCGGTCCGGGCGGTGGCCCTGCTCGTACATCGACCAGAGGATGCGCCGGTGCACCGGCTTGAGCCCGTCCCGGGCGTCCGGCAGGGCCCGGGAGTGGATGACCGAGAACGCGTACTCCAGGTAGGAGTCCGAGACCTCGGTGACCAGCGGGTTGTCGAAGACCCGGGCGCCGGCCTGGTCGAAGGCGGAGAGGTCCGCCTTGGCGCGGTCGTCCTTGCGGCGTGCCATGGTGCAGCTTCCTTCCGAAACGAACCCGAGGGTCAGGCGTCGATGGCGTCGCGGTCGACGCGGTCGGCGGAGTCGATCAGCCAGTTGCGACGCGGCTCGACCTTCTCCCCCATGAGCAGTTCGAGGATCCGCTCGGCGGCCTCGACGTCGTCGAGCGTGATCCGGCGGACCGCACGGGTGGCCGGGTTCATGGTGGTGTCCCAGAGCTCGTCGGCGTCCATCTCACCGAGGCCCTTGAAGCGCGGAATCGGGGTGACGATCTGCCTGCCGGCCTTCTCCAGCTTGCGGACCGTCGCCTCCATCTCGGCCTGGGTGTAGGTGTAGACGGTCTGCGGGTTGCGCCCCTTTGTGGTGATCTTGTGCAGGGGCGGCATCGCCGCGTAGAGCCGGCCGGCCTCGATCAGCGGTCGCATGTAGCGGGCGAACAGCGTGATCAGCAGCGTCCGGATGTGCGCGCCGTCGACGTCCGCGTCCGCCATGATCAGGACCCGGCCGTAGCGGAGCGCGGACAGGTCGAACGTGCGGCCCGACCCGGCGCCGAGCACCTGGACGATCGCGGCGCACTCGGCATTGTCCAGCACCTGCTGGAGGTTGGCCTTCTGCACGTTGAGGATCTTGCCGCGGATGGGCAGCAGCGCCTGGTATTCCGAGGAGCGGGCCATCCGGCTCGTGCCCAGCGCGCTGTCGCCCTCCACGATGAACAGCTCGCTGCGCTCGACGCCGGTGGCGCGGCAGTCGACGAGCTTCGCCGGCATCGCCGCGCCCTCCAGCGCGGTCTTGCGGCGGGCGGCGTCCTTCTGTTGCTTCTGGGTGAGCCGGACCCGGGCCGCGTCGACGATCTTCTGGAGCACCGTGCGGGCCTCGGCCTTGGTGCGGCGGTCCTCCAGCCAGCTCTTGAGGTGCGCCTCGACCAGCCCCTGGAGCACCTTGGTGATGCCGGCGGTGGACAGCTCGTCCTTGGTCTGCGAGGTGAACTGCGGTTCCGGGATGCGGACGTGCACCACCGCGGTCATGCCCTCCAGGACGTCGTCCAGGGTGGGCGCGTCCTCCTTGGGCTTGAGCAGGCCGCGGGCGTTGCGGGCGGCGTCGGCGAGGGTGCGGGCCAGCGCCCGCTCGAAGCCCTTGCGGTGGGTGCCGCCGTGGGCGTTGCGGATGGTGTTGGTGAAGCATTCGACGGTGCGGTCGTAGCCGGTGCCCCAGCGGAACGCGATCTCGACCTCGGCCCGGCGCTGCACGTTGGACTGCATCACGCCGTTGGCGTCGGCCGCGTTCTCGCGGTAGGTGCCCTCGCCGGTGACCAGCAGCGTGCCGGAGACCGGGCGGTCACCGGCCGGGGAGAGGAACTCCACCATGTCGGTGAGGCCGTCGGGGAAGTGGAAGCGCTCCTCGGCCACCTCCTCGCCGGTCTCGTCGCGCAGCCGGTAGGCCACGCCGGGGACCAGGAAGGCGGTGTTGCGCAGCTTGAGCCGGACCGCCTCGGTGTCGAGCGCGGCGCCGGTCTCGAAGTAGCGGGGGTCGTGCCACCAGCGGATCGAGGTGCCGGTGCGCTGGCCGCGCTTCATCGCCCCGACGATCTGCAGCCCGGGTCCGGGGGTGAACGGCGCGTCGGGGCCGTCGCCGTCGAAGATCCCGGGTACGCCGTGGCGGAACGACATGGCGTGGACCTTGCCGCCCCGGCGGACGGTGACGTCGAACCGGCGGGAGAGCGCGTTGACCGCGGAGGCGCCCACGCCGTGCAGGCCGCCGGAGGTCTTGTAGCCGGAGCCGCCGAACTTGCCGCCGGCGTGCAGCCGGGTCAGCACCAGCTCGACGCCGGAGATGCCGGACTTGGCGTGCACGTCGGTGGGGATGCCCCGGCCGTCGTCGTCGACCTGGACCGAGCCGTCGGCGTGCAGGATCACGTCGACCTTTGTGGCGTGACCCGCGACACCCTCGTCGGTCGAGTTGTCGAGGATCTCGTTGACGAGGTGACCCACGCCACGACTGTCGGTCGACCCGATGTACATGCCGGGGCGTTTGCGGACGGCGTCGAGCCCCTCCAGGTGGGTGAGGTCGTCGGCGCCGTAGAGCGTCTCAGGCTGTGCGGTCAACTGGTCGTACTCCCAGGTCTCGGCGGTGGTGGTGCCGTTCACCGTGTGATCCCCCACGGCGATCGCCGGGCGCGGCGCGCCGGAGCGAGCCTAGCCCGGCGCCCCGACAGGTCCGTGTCACCGGGTGCGGTGCGTTGTCCGGTTACCCTGCGGGCCGGGTCGGTGCCGCCACCGGATTCGGCGGCGCCCGGAGCGGGGAGGCGTCCGTGCACGTCAACGACGAGAGCGACCGGTCGTCTTCCCGGTCGCCGGCCGAGGGTGACGCGATCGGCCGGTTCGAGCGGCTCTACGCGGACGCCGAGCGGGGCGCCGCCGAGGTGCCCTGGGACCTGACGGCACCGCACTCGCTGCTCGCGGAGTGGACCGGACGGTTGCGCCCGGACGGGTCCGGCCGCCGGGCGGTGGTGGTCGGGTGCGGCTTCGGCCGGGACGCCGAGCATCTGGCCGGCCTGGGGTTCAGCACGCTGGCCTTCGACGTCTCCCCGACCGTGGTGCGGGCGGCGCGGCGGCGACACGCCGGCTCGCCGGTCCGGTACGAGGTGGCCGACCTGTTCGCCCCGCCGGCGCCCTGGGTCGGCGGCTTCGACCTGGTGCTGGAGAGCATGAACGTGCAGGCGTTGCCGGTGGGGCTGCGCGCGCGGGCCACGGCCGCGGTGGGCCGGCTGGTGGCGCCGGGCGGGACGCTGCTGGTGATCGCCGCCGGGCGGCGTCCCGGTGAGGCGCTGGACGGCCCGCCGTGGCCGCTGACCCGGGCCGAGGTCGAGTCGTTCGGCGCGCCGGGGTTCACGTCGGCGCGGGTCGAGGAGATCACCGCGCCGGACGGCGGGCTGCGGTGGCGCGCGGAGTTCCACCGCGCCTGAGCCGGTATCGGGCCATTGACGCCCGTCACACGCCCGTGATCTGATCGCCTCCTTGAAGAATCTTTCACATTTCGATGTGTGAGGGGGAGGTCGGGCATGTCCGTGTTCCGTCGTACCGTGCTCGCGACGGCGATGGCCGTCGCCGCGGTGGCGCTGCCGGCCGCGGTGGTGC
>NZ_CADEAU010000165.1 GCF_902825405.1 Micromonospora maritima
GCTGGTGCGCGGCGCGGCGCTGCTGGAGGTGCCGGCGGCGCTGCGCCCCGGCTCGGGGTGCTTCCTGGTGAGCGTGCCCAACGGCGAGCACCGGACGCGGATCACCGAGAGCGCCGAGCTGGGCTGAGCACACCCCCCGCGCGGGCGGGCTTGCGCGGCGGCGGGTGCACGGCGCAGAGTGCAGCCCGTGAGCCGACACTGGTCTGTGCGCGGCCGGCGCCGGACCGCGGCCCCGCTGGCGCTCCTGCTGCTGCTCGTCACCGCCGTCGCCGGTTGCCGGGACGAGCCCACCGAGCCGGTGCGGATCCGGATCGCCACCGGCAGCCCGACCGCCGTCTACCACGCGTTCGGCCAGTCGCTGGCCGCCCTGCTCAACCGGGAGCTGCCCGGGGTGCGGGCGGACGTGGTGGTCACCGCGGCCTCCGCGCAGAACGTCCGGCTGGTCGGCTCGGGCGAGGCGGAGCTGGGCTTCACCCAGGCCGACGTGCTGCCGCCGCGCGAGCCGGAGCACCCCCAGGTGCTCGCCGTGGCGCGGGTCTACGACGACCTCCTGCACCTGGTGACCACCGCCGGCGGGCCGGTGCGCACGCTCGCCGACCTGCGCGGCCGGCGGGTGTCGGTGGGTGCCGACGGCTCGGGCACCGAGGTGACCGCCACCCGGCTGCTGGACGTGGCGCAGCTCGACGGCGACCGGGTCCGGCAGGAGCACCTGGGGCTGGACGACTCGGTGACCGCCCTGCGCGAGGGCCGGATCGACGCCTTCTTCTTCTCCGGCGGCCTGCCCGTGCGCGGCGTCGCCGAGCTGGCCCGGCAGACCTCCCTGCGGATGGTCGACCTGGGCGACTGGACCGAGCCGCTGCGGCGCGCGTACGGGGAGGTCTACGTGACCCGGGACATCCCCCGCTCGGTCTACCAGGCGGATCCGGTCAGCACGGTGGCGAACCCGAACTACCTGATCGTCAGCGCCGAGCTGCCCACCGAGCTGGTGCGCGAGGTGACCCGGCTGCTGATGGAGCGGCGGGAGGAACTGGCCGCCGCGCACCCGGCCGCCGGGCGGATGAGCCCCCGCTCGGCGATCGTCACCACGCCGTTGCCGCTGCACCCGGGCGCGGCGCAGTGGTACCGCGCGGCCAAGCCCTGACCGGGCTCAGGTGCCGACCGGTTCCCCGGCGCGCGGCGGGGCGGCCGGTTCGACCGCACCGCTCGCATCGTCGGGCGGCGCCGGGAACCACAGCTCGGCGACCAGCCCGCGCGGCTCGCCCTGACGCATGGTGAGCCGGCCGTCGGAGGCGTCGACGAGCACCGCGGCGATGGTCAGCCCGAGGCCCGCCCCGTCCACGTTCTGCGCGTCCGGGGCCCGCCAGAACCGCTCGGTGGCCTGGTCCAGCTGGCTGGCCGTCATACCGGGGCCGGTGTCGCGCACGGTCAGCGTCGTCCCGCCGTCGGCCGGCCGAACGGTCACCGTCACCTCTCCCCCGGCGCCGCTGAACTTCACCGCGTTGTCGATCAGGGCGTCGAGCGCCTGGTCGATCGCGGTCGGTACGGTCCGGGCGTACGCCGGCGTCTCGCCCGCGTCGAGGCGGAGCGTGACCGACCGGTGCCGGGCCAGCGGCAGCCAGGCCGCGACCCGGGACGCGGCCGCCGCCGAGGCGTCCACGGTGACCCGCTGGTTCTCCTCCCGTTCGGCGCGGGCGAGGGTGAGCAGCGCGTCCAGGACGGTGGCCAGCCGGTCGGTCTCCTCCAGCGCCAGCTGGTGCTCGGCCCGGCCGTCCGGGTCGGTGAGGCTGGGTCCCAGCTCCTCCACCCGCAGCCGCAACGCGGTCAGCGGGTTGCGCAGCTGGTGGCTGGCGTGCGCGACGAAGGCCCGCTGGCGGTCCATCACGTCGGAGACCGCGTCGGCCATGTGGTTGAAGCTGGTCGCCAGCCGGCGCAGCTCCGGCGGGCCGAGCCGGGGCCGGACCCGGGCGGTGCGCCGGCCCTCGGCGATCTCGTGGGTCACCGAGTCCAGCTCGGTGACCGGGCGCAGCACCCAGCCGGCCAGCCCGAACGCGGTGGAGACGCAGGCCAGCACCGCGAGCAGGCCGATGCCGGCGAGCAGCAGCCACCACGCGGTGACGGTGCGGCGCACCGGGTCCGCCGGGGTGGTGGTGACCACGGCGCCGAGCACCTCGCCGCCGTCGTTGATCGGGACCGCCGTCACCAGCGGGCCGTCCACCCAGGGCCAGACCGACTCGGGGCCGCTGAACTGCTGCCCGGACAGGGCCGTGTCGAGCGCCGGGCCGGTGCCCGCGCCCAGCTCCCAGCGAGGCGAGGCGGCGACGGTACGCCGGTCCCGGTCCACCACCGCCGCGCCGATGCCGTAGAGGTCGTCGTAGGCGGCCAGCTCCCCGCCGAGCGGGCCGGGACCGCCGCCGCGCAGCGCCGGGCCGGCCAGCGACGCGAAGCGGGTGGCGTCGGCGAGCCGGTCGGCGCGTACCCGGTCGGTCTCCCGGGAGGCCAGGGTGACCGCCAGTGGGGTCTCCAGCGCGAACAACACCAGCACCATCAACAGCAGGTAGCTGATCACCAACCGGCGGCGCACCGGGGCCTCCTCACGCGCCGCGGAGCCGGTAGCCGACCCCGCGCACGGTCTCCACCAGGGTCGGGTCGCCGAGCTTGCCGCGCAGCGACCCGACGTGCACCTCGACGGTGTGCCGGTCGGCCCAGGTGGTGCCCCAGACGTCGAGCAGGATCCGGTCGCGCGGCACGGCCACCCCGGGCTGGCGGGCCAGGGAGAGCAGGATGTCGAACTCCTTGCGGGTCAACGCCACCGCCCGGCCGGCCACGGTCACGGTCCGGCCGCCCACGTCGATGCGGACCTCGCCCGCCTCGATCAGGTTGCGCTCCGGGACGGTGTGCGCGGCCCGGCGCAGCACCGCCTCGATCCGCGCCTGCAACTCCACCATCGAGAACGGCTTGACCACGTAGTCGTCGGCGCCCAGCCGCAGGCCGAGCACCCGGTCGCGTTCCTCCCCCCGGGCGGTGACCGCGATGATGCCGAGCTGGCTGCTGCGTCGGCGCAGCTCCCGGCACAGGTCGGTGCCGTCGCCGTCGGGCAGCGTGAGGTCGAGCAGGACCAGGTCGCAGGGGGCGGCGGAGAGCGCGGCGGCGACGGTGGCGGCGTGTTCCACCTGGTAGCCGCGCCGGGTCAACGCGGACGACAGGGCCGCGGCGACCCGACGGTCGTCCTCGACCAGGAGGATCCGCACCCGTGCCCCCTCTCTCGTTCGACGCGTCGTCAGGCGAAATGGTGGCAGACGCGCCGCCGGGGCGCGAGGCCGCTCTAGGCTGCGGGCGTGATCTACAAGATTCTCGCCGACGACGAGTGGCGGCAGGCGCGGGCGGACGGGCGGTTCGCCGGCACCGCGCTGGACCGGCAGGACGGCTACCTCCACCTGTCCGCGGCCGACCAGGTGGTGGAGACCGCGCGGCGGCACTACGCCGGGGTGACCGGCCTGACCCTGCTCGCGGTGGACGAGAGCCGGCTCGGCGACGCGCTGCGCTGGGAGGTGTCGCGCGGGGGCGCGGCGTTCCCGCACCTGTACGCGGCCCTGCCGGTGGACGCGGTGGTCGCGGCGCACCCGTTGCCGGCGGACCGACCGGCCGCCGACGTGGTGGCCGAACTGCTCGGCTAGGGGCTCGTTATGCTGCGTCGAACCCGCCCGACGGCGCGACGCAGCGCCCTGCCACGATGCGAGTTGAGATGACTGACAGCAACGACCGGTCCGCCTCCGTCTTCGTCCACCCGACGGCCGACGTGGAGGACGGCGCCCGGGTCGGTGACGGCACCAAGGTCTGGCACCTGGCGCACATCCGGTCGAGCGCCCAGGTCGGTGCCGGCTGCGTGATCGGCCGCAACGTCTACGTGGACGCGGGCGTCACCGTCGGCGACAAGGTGAAGATCCAGAACAACGTCTCGGTCTACCAGGGCGTGACCATCGAGGACGAGGTCTTCGTCGGCCCGTGCGCGGTGTTCACCAACGACTTCCGGCCGCGCGCCCAGAATCCGGACTGGACGATCACGCCGACGCTGGTCCGCCGGGGCGCCTCGATCGGCGCCAACGCCACGCTGGTCTGCGGCATCGAGGTCGGCGAGTACGCGATGATCGCGGCCGGTTCGGTGGTGACCCGGGACGTCAAGCCGTTCCAGCTCGTGGCGGGCAACCCGGCCCGGCCGAAGGGCTGGGTCGACGAGAAGGGCGAGGTCGTCTCCCGCGACGTCGACAACCCGCCGCACCAGGGCTGAGCAGCCGACGGGGGCGACGACCGCACCGGTCGTCGCCCCCCGTCGTCGGTGCGCCTCAGCCGCAGAGCCGGCCGATCTCGTCGCGGAACCGGTCCATCGGGTTGGACCCGGCCGGGCCGAGCAGGTACTCCTTCAGCTCCCGCCGCGCCTCGGCCATCGGGTCGTCCCCGGTCCGGGTCACCGCCAGGATCTTGGGCAGCTCGCCGCAGTCGGCCGAGAGCAGGTACGCCGCCCGGGCGGTGGGGAACTGCCTGCGGAACTCGTCCTCCGGCAGGCCGGCCGGGTTGGCCACCACGTACGGCCGCTCGCTCTGCACGAAGTCGGAGACCACACTCGACACGTCGCTGACCAGCAGGTCGGTGGCGTTGAAGCAGTCGAACAGCGCCGGCGTGCGACCGGTGACCACCAGGTGCGCGGTGCCGTCGAGCGAGGCGGGGTCGGTCTGCCCGCCGGCGGCCCGGATCCGGGCGACGATCCGCTCGTGCGCCGCCCGCGCCTTCGGCGAACGGGTGCCGGTGAGCGGGTGCGGCTTGTAGACCACCCGCAGGTTGCCGGCGGCCAGCAGCCCGGACACGATCCGCTCCCCCATCAGCACCAGCGAGGTGTGGTAGGGGTCGTCGTCCAGCCACCCCTCCCAGGTGGGGGCGTAGAGGACGGTGAAGAGGTGGTCGGCGGCGCCGGAGCCGAACGTGTGCACGCCGGCCAGCTGCGGGCGGCCGACCTCCACGATGTCGCGGTCCAGCACGCCGACCGCGGCCCGGGCGTACCGTTCCCGGCCGGCCGGGCCGGCCACCCACACCTCGTCGTACACCTTGCTGTACGGGTTGACGCTGGCCTGCTTGTCGCTGTCGCCGTGCCCGACGAAGACGTGCTTCACGCCGGGTTCGCGCAGCAGGTGGATGTTGGACCCGACGTTCGCCGCGTAGAGGGCGACCCGCAGCGAGCCGAGGTCGAGGTTCATGAAGTCGACGCCGGCCGGCACGCAGATCACCGGCAGTCGGGTGTCGGCCAGCTCGTCGAACGCGTCCGCGGCCCGCAGCAGCACCACCGCGCGCCGTCCGGTCGCCTCCACCGGGGCGAGCCACATGTTGGCCTGGTAGACGTCCTTGGCCGGGCCGGCGAAGTAGAGGGCCACCTCGGGCCGCTCCCGGGCCAGCCAGTCGTGCACGGCCGGCAGCACCCCGGGGGCCTTGCCCCGGCCACGCAGCGCGGTCGACGCCAGCACCGCGGCGGTGACCAGGCCGGCGACGAGCGTGGCGGCGGCGGTGACCACGACCGGGGCGACCCGGTCGACGGCGACGGCCACCACGGCGGCCGGCACCAGCAGCACGTTGAGCAGCGGCAGCCGCAGTCCGGCCAGCCATCGCGCCCAGGCCGGCGGCACCGGCACCCGGCGCAGCGCGCCGAGGTCGATGTTGCGGGTGTACGCGGGCGGGTCGACCCGCCCGTCGATCACCTTGGTGACCGCCGACGTGGCCACCGCCACGGTCCAGAGCGCGGCCGGCAGCAGCAGCACCGCGACGTCGCCACCCACCCCGGGACGGACCGCGGCGAGCACCAGCAGCACCACCGACAGGTCCCGGACCAGGCGGCGGAAGACCTCGCCGAGGCCGGCCTTGTCGAGCAGCTCGGCGGTCCCGGCGTAGCGGGTGGCCAGGGCCGCCTCACCGGCCAGGGCGACCACGGCGGCCACCGCGTACGGAACCACCAGGCCGAGGACCCCGGAGAGGATCATGACCGCGTAGCCGAGGAGCGTCGCGCCGACCGCGGCGAGACCCTGCTGGCTGCGTACTCTGCTGAACAACGACACGCTCCCTGTCTGCCCGCCGGTGTCGAAGGGGCCCGATACCGGACGGCTGCGACCCTAAACGGGTCAAGTGACACAAGTATTGCCGGGGTGTCCGGCAGGTGAACGACGGTCGACGGCTTTCACCATCGGTACGCGCCGCGACACGAAGCGGGCCCCGGCCGTGGACGGCCGGGGCCCGCTGAACGGACGGCGTCAGCCGCCGATGACCACCCGGCGGACGCCGGTCCAGCGCGCCGGGTCGGTGACCCGGCGGCCGTCGACGAGCACCGTCACGCCCGGCAGGTCGGCCGGGGCCAGGCTGCGGTACTCCGCGTGGTCGGCCTGGATCACCGCGGCGCCGACCGGCTCGCCGTCGTAACCGGGCAGGCCGTGCGCGGCCAGCTCCTCGTTGGTGTACATCGGGTCGGAGACGTAGGGGGTCGCGCCCCGCCGGCGCAGCGCCTCCACGGTCGGGAAGACGCCGGAGAACGCGGTCTCCTTGACGCCACCGCGGTAGGCGGCGCCGAGCACCAGCACGCCCACCCCGGTCAGGTCGCCGTACGCGGCGGCGAGCAGGTCCACCGCGTAGTCCGGCATCGCGGCGTTGGCCTCGCGCGCCGAGCGGACCACGGTGGCGGCCGGGTCGTTCCACAGGTACATCCGCGGGTAGATCGGGATGCAGTGGCCGCCGACCGCGATGCCGGGCGAGTGGATGTGGCTGTACGGCTGGGTGTTGCAGGCCTCGATGACCTTGGTGACGTCCACCCCGACCGTGTCGGCGAAGCGGGCGAACTGGTTCGCCAGGCCGATGTTCACGTCCCGGTAGGTCGTCTCGGCGAGCTTGGCCAGCTCGGACGCCTCGGCCGAGCCGAGGTCCCACACGCCGTTGGGCCGGTCCAGGTCGGCGCGCTCGTCGAAGTCGAGCACCGCCTCGTAGAACCGCACGCCGTGCGCGGCGGACGCCTCGTCGATGCCGCCGACCAGCTTCGGGTAGCGACGCAGGTCGGCGAAGACCCGACCGGTGAGCACCCGCTCCGGGCTGAACACCAGGTGGAAGTCGGTGCCCGCGGTGAGGCCGGAGCCCTCGGAGAGCATCGGTGCCCACCGGCTGCGGGTGGTGCCGACCGGCAGGGTGGTCTCGTAGCTGACGAGCGTGCCCGGCTTCAGGCCACGGGCGATGGCCCGGGTGGCGTCGTCCATCCAGCCGAAGTCCGGCACGCCCTCGGCGTCCACGAACAGAGGGACGACCACCACGACCGCCTCCGACTCGGCGACCGCGGCGGCGGTGTCGGTGGTGGCCGACAGCAGCCCGGCGGCCACCGCCTCCTTCAGCTTGACGTCCAGGTCGGCCTCGCCCGGGAAGGGCACGGCACCGTCGTTGACCAGCTGGACGACCCGCTCGGAGACGTCGGCACCGATCACCCGGTGCCCCTTCGAGGCGAACTGCACGGCGAGCGGCAGGCCGATCTTTCCGAGCGCGACGACGCAGATGTTCATGAACTACTTTCCTCCAGAGGGCCAGATTCGGCGCAGGCGGGCAAGGAACCGACCGGGTGTCACCGGCGTGATCGCGACGATCACCTGGCCCTTGTGGTTCGTGGTGGGCGTGACGAGGTGCAGCCGGACGCCGTGCCGGGCCAGCCGCCGGGGTGCGGCGACCGGGCGGTCGGTGCGCAGTGGCGCCGAGCCGGCCCCGCCCAGGGCCGACACCTCGGCGCGCACGGTCCGCCGCTCCCCGTTCGCCGCGACGACCGCCAGCAGCCGGTCCATCGCGAAGTCCGTCCGTACGACGGTACCGGGAGCGTCCGGCGTCACCGACGTGACACCCGTCAGGTCGCCCACACTGACCCGCAGGGCCTCCGCGCTCAGCTCGGCCAGCTCGGCCCAACGGCTACGCGCGGTGACCACCAGCGCCCGGGCGCCGGCGGCGTCGCGCCCCCAGGCCAGCCCGGTCGCGGTCAGCTTGGCCAGCACGGTGGCGGCCCGCTCGGTGACGTCGAACCACTCGTCCGGGTAGCCGAACGCGGCGTCGCGGAACCCGACGTGGTGGGCGTACCAGCGGTCGTCGACGACGGTGACCTCGGGCAGGGTCTTGTCCGCCTGCTGGTCGATCAGCTCGCGCAGCGCCGCCAGGTCGCCGTCGCGGGCCACGGCCAGCCGCAGCCGCTCCTCGGGCGCCATCCGGGCCAGCACGCCCTCGGTGAGGTACGCCTCGGCCAGCTTGCGGATCCGGTCGTGGACGTGCTGCTGCACGTCCGGGGCGAGGGCGAGGAACTCCGCGCGGAGCAGCTTCGCCACCTCCCAGGTGAAGTGGCGCACCAGCACCGCGTCCCGGCGCGGCCCGGGCTCGATCAGCCCGGCCACGAAGCCGACCAGCTCCTCGGCGCAGCGCAACCGCTCCTCGAACCGGCTCGCGTAGGTGATGTTCTGCGCGTTGTCCCGCTTGACCGCGTAGTAGAACTCGTAGTCGGCCAGGACCGAGACCTTCTTCGCCCGGAAGCAGGCCTCCAGCGTGAACGGCTGGTCGCTGCCCATCGGCATGTCGGTGCGGTAGCGCAGGCCGTACCGCTCGATCAGGTCCCGGCGGAACAGCTTGGTGTTCGACAGCGACCACGGCAGCGCGCTGTCGAACAGGTCGAGCCGCTCCTGGGTGCTGGCGTAGACGGCCTGGTGCACGTAGCGCTTGTTGGTGCCGACCATCCGGCCCAGCACCACGTCGGAGTCCCACCTGTCGGCGGCGGTGACCAGCCGCTCCAGGGCCTCCGGGCCGAGGTGGTCGTCCGAGCCGATGAAGAAGACGTAGCGGCCGCGGGCGTGGTCGAGGGCCACGTTGCTCGGGGCCGCCGGGCCGCCGGAGTTGGCCTGGTGGAACACCCGCACCGTCTCCGGGTGCCGCGCGGCGTAGCGGTCCAGCTCGGCGCCGCTGCCGTCGGTGGAGCCGTCGTCGACGGCCACCACCTCCAGCCGGTCCCGGCCGATCGTCTGCGCGAGCAGCGAGTCCAGGCAGGCGGTGAGGTAGGGCATGGTGTTGTAGACCGCGACCACCACGGTCACGTCCGGCAGGGTCCCGGCGCTCATGCGCCCACCTCCACCGGGGTCGGCGCCGGCGCCGCCGGTCGGGCCGGGGCGTCGGGCAGCAGCCGGGAGTAGACGTCGTCGAGCACGCGCGCCTGCGCCTCCCAGGTCCAGCCGGCCAGCAGGCCGGGCCGGTCGTACGCGGCGCGGTAGCGCGCCGGGTCGGCGAGCACCGCGGTGACCGCCCGGACGAAGTCGGCCACGTCCTCGGCACGGAACACCTCGCCCTGGCCGGTCTCCCGGACAGTCTCGGCCATGGTCCGCACGTCGGAGACGACGAGCGGCAGGCGGGCGTGTGAATACTCGAAGAACTTGGTGATCAGCGCGATCTCGTGGTTCGGCCAGTGCTGGATCGGGATGACCCCGACCTGCGCGCCGCTGAGGAACCGGACCACCTGGTGGTGCGGCACGTACGGCAGCACGTGCAGCCGGTCCGCCACGCCCAGTTCGTCGGCGCGGGTGACCAGACCGCGGACGTACGCCGAGGCGGGTTTGTTGACCACCAGGGCGACGTGCGCGCCGGGCAGTCGGGGCAGCGCCTCGACCAGCACTCCCAGGCCGCGCTTGGCGGCGGCCACCCCGCTGTAGACCAGCAGCGGCTCGTCCGGTCCGAGGCCGCACCGGGCCCGGATGTCCGGCACCGGCTCGCCCGGGTCGGCGGGCAGCTCGTCGACCGCGGGGGCGTTGAGCACGACCGCCGGGCGCTCGGCCAGGCCGTGCTCGTCGCGCAGCAGGTCGGCCAGGCCGCCGGAGACGGTCATGGTGGCGTCCGCGTACGGCACGTACTCCCGCTCGTGCGCGACGTTGCCGGGCAGCCAGCGGGCGTTGTCCCGCCACGGCTGCACCCCGGGCAGGTACTCGTGGGCGTCCCACACCAGCGCGATCCGCCGGCCCGCGGCGGCGGCCCGGACCTTCGCCCGGGCGCCGACGCCGAGCATCCGGAAGTCGTTGGCGTGGATCAGGTCCGGTGCCAGCTCGTCGACCACCGGACCGTAGGCCAGCTCGTAGTCCCACAGGCCCGGCTCCAGCCGCCGCCACGCGCCGTCGCCGCGCAGCCGCTGCCAGAACAGCGTGTACGCGCGGTCCCAGGGGCCGGTCAGCTTGCGGCCCTTGCGAGCCCGGGTCAGCTCGCGGTTGCGGAACCCGACCCACTTGCGGGTCAGGCCGGACAGCTTCTCCTCGGCGCGCAGCGCCACCCAGGGCAGACCGCCCGGCCGGCCCGCGCCGGCGGCCCGCGCCGCGGTGGTCAACGCCGCCCGGCGGACCGCCAGGTCCGCCCGCC
>NZ_CADEAU010000166.1 GCF_902825405.1 Micromonospora maritima
GGATCGGGTTCGGGCCGGGGCACCGGTTCGACGGGCGCGGCGTGCTGGTGCGGGATCGGCAGGGCCTCCCGGCCGACACCGCGTCGGGGCGGCGCCACCACGGGTTCGACGGGCGGGGCGGGCGGGGTCGACCCGGTGGGCGGGCCGGCCGGTCGGCGGACGCGGGGCTGCGCGCCGCCGAACAGGTCGAGGAAGGGCGAGTCGATGTCGCCCTCGGGGCGGACCGGCTCCCGGGGTTCGGCACCCCGGGGGGTGAGCGGACGCGGGGGTTGGAAGACGCCGACCCGGCCGTGCCCGGGGCTGGTGACGAGCGCCGGGTCGAGGACGATCTCGTCGAGGTCCTCGTCCGGTGGGTAGTCGAACGATCGCGCACGGTTACCGGGCGACCCGCCCGGGTGCCCGGCCGGGGAACCCGGCGTGGAAGAGCGACTCATGCGACCGCCTCACCCGCGTCGTTCGTCTGCGCCGTCGGCGTACGCCCGGTCATGCCAGTTCCTCCCGGATCCTGATCCGGCTCGCGACGAGGCGCGGGTCCCGCAGCTCGGCGGCCGGCTCCCGGGTGCGTCGCCAGTCGGTCAGCGCGGTCCGGATGACCATGCGCGCCGGCCGGTCCGGGTCGACGTACCGGAAGATGAACGAGGTCGTCACGATGGCGAGCGAGATCTCCCAGGCGGGGAACAGCTCGACCTGGAGCGTGAACAACCAGTGGATGAACACGTAGAGGGGTACGAGCAGCATGAACAGGCCGTACTGGGCGTACGGCAGGTGGACGGGAAGGGTGTAGCCGGGCGGGCCCAGGTAGACCAGGCGTGCCCGGTAGATGTCGTCGTCGGTGCGCAGCCGCATCGTCGCCCAACGCCCTACTCGAAGATGAGGTTGATCAGGTAGTCGCCGACGAAGAAGAGTGTGGCCGCGCCGGCGATGAAGGCCAGCCCGATGATGGCGATGGCCGAGCTGGTCAGCACCTTGGAGATCTCACCCCGGCTGGCCCGGCCGATGAAGATCACGCCGAGGACGGCGAGCAGGATCGGCGCGACCTTGCTGGCGAAGAAGGTGACGACGTTGTCGGTGTCGATGCCCTTCGGGGCCGGCTCGGCGAGTGGAGTCGACGCCAGGGTGTGGAGCGCGTGGTCGACGGCGGTGGACGCCGTTGCCATGAGCTCGATGGCGATCACTGGAAACCTCCCCAAAGGTCGCGGCCGGCGGTGCCGCGGTGGTGCAGTTAGGCAAGCCTGGCGGGATGGTGCTCGTCGAAGACAGCGCCGTCGACGCTGGGTCCGTCACTCAACCACGGAGCGTGGCGAGTTTTGGGAGGATTGTTCCCGCTTCGGCCCTCCCTCCAGGCTTCGCCATCTCGATGCTGGGCAATTCCAAAGCGTACGGGCCGGCCACCTTTGCGACAAGCCGCGAAGAGTGGACCCGGAACGACCCGGACGACCGATCGTACACCTGTTCCAATGCGCACGTCAGGACCGTCGGTCCGGCGCTCGCCCGGCCGCCGGAAGCCCTGCCGGCGAACGGTACTGTCGGGTCCGTGACCGATCTGGTACGGGCGCGGACCCCGGTGGTGATGGGCGTCCTCAACGTCACGCCCGACTCCTTCTCCGACGGCGGCAGATACGCCGATCTGGACGCCGCCGTCGCACACGGCGTGCGGCTGCGCGCCGACGGGGCGGACCTGGTCGACGTGGGTGGCGAGTCCACCCGGCCGGGCGCCGACCGGGTGGACGCGGAGACCGAGACCGCCCGGGTGCTGCCGGTGGTCCGGGAACTGGTCGCCGCCGGCATCGCGGTCAGCATCGACACCAGCCGGGCCGGGGTCGCCGAGGCCGTCCTCGCCGCCGGCGCGGCCGTGGTGAACGACGTGTCCGGCGGGCTCGCCGACCCGGACATGGCCCGCGTGGTCCGCGACGCCGGGTGCCCGTGGGTGCTCATGCACTGGCGGGGCCACTCCCGCGAGATGCGCGACCTGGCCCACTACACCGACGTGGTGGCCGACGTCCGGGCCGAGCTGGGCGGCCGGGTCGACGCGGCGCTCGCCGCCGGGGTGGCCGCCGACCGGATCATCGTCGACCCGGGGCTCGGCTTCGCCAAGACCGCGGCGCACAACTGGGAACTCAGCGCCCGCCTGCCCGAGCTGGTCGACCTCGGCTTCCCGGTCCTGTTCGGGGCCAGCCGCAAGTCCTATCTGGGCCGACTGCTCGCCGACCCGGCGGGCGCGCCCCGGCCGACCGAGGACCGCGAGGCGGCGACCGTCGCCACCAGCGTGCTCGCCGTGGCCGCCGGCGCCTGGGGGGTACGCGTGCACGACGTCCGGGGCACCGCCGACGCGCTCGCCGTCTGGCGTGCCACCGGCCGCCCCCGGCTGGCCACCGCGAGCGCCGGCGCGGCCGGGGGAGGGGACCGATGACCGACCGGATCGAGCTGACCGGCCTGCGCGCGCACGGCCGGCACGGCGTCTACGACTTCGAGCGCGCCCAGGGCCAGGAGTTCGTGGTCGACGCGGTGCTCGAACTCGACCTGGGCCCGGCGGCCCGCTCGGACGAGGTGACCGACACCGTGCACTACGGCGAGCTGGCCGAGCGGCTGGTCGCGGTGGTCACCGGCGAGCCGGTGAACCTGATCGAGACGCTCGCCGAGCGGCTGCTCGCGGTCTGCCTGGCCGAACCGCGGGTCGCCGCCGCGACCGTGACCGTGCACAAGCCGGAGGCCCCGATCCCGCACGCCTTCCGGGACGTGGCCGTCACCATGCGGCGTACCCGGTGACCCGGGCCGTGCTGTCGATCGGCAGCAACCTCGGCGACCGCCTCGACCACCTGCGCGGTGCGGTGGCCGCGCTCGGCGACGGCGTGGTGCTGGTCTCCGGCGTCTACGAGACTCCACCGTGGGGGGACGCGGACCAGCCCGCGTACCTGAACGCGGCGGTGATGGTGGTGGACCCGGCGGCGGCGCCGGGCGACTGGCTGGCTCGGGCCCGGGCCGCCGAGGCGGCGGCCGGGCGCACCCGCGACGCGGACCGGCGGTACGGGCCGCGCACGCTCGACGTGGACGTGATCGCGGTCTGGGACGACGCCGGCCACCCGGTGCTCACCGACGATCCCGAGCTGACCCTGCCGCACCCCCGGGCCCACCTGCGCGCCTTCGTGCTGCGCCCGTGGATCGACATCGAGCCGCACGGCCGGCTGCCCGGGCACGGCTGGCTGACCGACCTGCTCAACGCCGAGCCGTTGGCCGCCGACGCCCTGGAACTGAGCCCGCGACCGGATCTGACGCTAGAGTCGGACACATGAGTACGACCCGGTCCCCACAGGATCCCGACCGCTTCCGGATGGGTCCGACCCGGGTCTCCACGCTCGTGGTGGCCGCGCTGGCCGCCGCCGCGGTGGCCTGGCTGCTGATCAGCAACTTCTACGGCGACTTCGCCGCCGACCTGCCGTGGCTGCCGGTGATCACGCTGGCCGGGCTGGCCGTGCTGGAGGGCTACGCGGCGGTCAACACCCGCAGTCGGATCGAGCGGCGGCCCGGCCGGGAGCCGGTGAACCCGCTGCTGGTGGCCCGCTTCGTGGTGCTCGCCAAGGCGTCCGCGCTGGCCGGAGCGATCTTCGCCGGCTTCTACGCCGGGCTGGCCGGCTGGCTCTTCGTCGAGCCGACGAACGCCGCCGCCGGCGACCGGCCCGCCGCGGTCGCCGGGGCGGTCGCCTCGCTCGCCCTGGTCGCGGCCGCGCTCTGGCTGGAGCGGTCGTGCCGGGTGCCTGAGCAGGAGGACGACTCCGACCGCGAGCCGGGCGACCGCGAGACCCCGCGCGGGCGCCTCTGATCAGGGGGTTCCCCACACCCCTGGCCACAGGTACCGTCCCTGGCGACCGGAGTGCGACGGCCGCCACCGGTCCGCCCGCCCGTGGGCCGGACGCGGCCACCTGGGAGGCGCGGCCAATGGGGTACGACGAGGCGGACCGGACGGCGCCACCGGAGACGTCCTCCGGCGTACCGGCCGCCGTGCTGGAGAACGTCTTCGACGACCCGTCGCACGGCGAACCCGGCCGGGACCGGATCGCGGTGCACGTGGTCTGGGAGTTCCTGCTGCTGGCCGGGCTGGTGACGGTGACCTGGCTGCTCTGGCGGGAGGACCCGGACGCGCTGCGCGGCGGCGCGCTCAAGACCCTGCTCGTCGACGTGGCCGGGCTCGGTCTGCTCACCCTGGCCGCCGGCCTGAGCCTGCGGGCCGCCGCGGTGAACCTGGCGATCGGTCCGGTCGCGCTGGCCGCCGCGATGCACGTCGCCGAGCAGGGCGACCGGGGCGCCCGGGAGGCGCTGCTCCCGGCGCTCGCGGTGGCCGCGGTCGGTGGACTGGCGCTCGCGCTGGTCGTGGTGGTGCTGCACGTGCCCGGCTGGGCGGCGAGCCTGGCCGGCGCGGCCGGCGTGATCGTCTACCTGGAGCGGCGCACCGCGCCGGTCGCGGTCCAGGGCGAGTACGACCCCCGGCGCACCGCGCTCTACCTCTTCGTCGGCTTCGCCGCGGTGGCCGTCCTCGGTGGCCTCTTCGGCGCGATCAAACCGGTGCGCCGGCTGGTCGGCCGGTTCCGCCCGGTCGCCGACCCGGCCCGGCGGCGCGGGGTGGTCGCCGCCGTGGTGACCGCGCTGGCGCTCGTCGGCTCCACGGTGCTGGCGATGCTCGGCGGGGTGCTGATCGCCGCGAACGGCGACGGGCCGGTGGCCCCCGGCACCGGGCTGGACTGGACGGTGCTGGCGATCGGCACGGTGCTGCTCGGCGGCACCAGCGCGTACGGCCGGCGCGGCGGCGTCTTCGGCACGCTGATCGCGGTCAGCCTGGTGGTGGTGTTCCTGGCCTGGACCGTGGCGCACGACTGGACGGTCGGCCGCTGGGCCCTGGGCGGTGCCGTGCTCGGTGCCGGGCTGCTGGTCACCCGGCTGGTCGAGACGTTCGGCCGGCCCCGCCCGGCTCCGCTCGCGGCCGTCGCGCCCGGTCCACCCCGACCCGGCGGGGACGGCCGGATCAGCACCGGGTGGGCGACCACGCCGCCGCCCGAGCCGACCGACCCCTGGCCGTCGGTGCTGCCGGTCCGGGAGGCGGACACCCCGGTCGACGCCTGGGAGGCGCCGCGCTGGGACAACGAACCACGACGCTGGGACGCCGAGCGCTGAGCCCGGCGGCGGTAGGCGTCCGGCGGGGGTCGCGTCCGACGCGCCGGAGCTGATCTCGCCGGTTAGGCTCGGCGGCATGACGGAGACTCCTGCCCCCGGCGGCCGTACCTTCGACGAGCTCGACAAGCTCTCCACCGAGGAGTTGCGCGAGCAGGCGTTCCACCTGGCCCGGGAGCGTCGCGACGTGGGGTTCTTCTGGTCGGTGCTGCGGCACCTGCCGAACGCCGACGAGGCCGCCGCCCTGGACGGGGCGCCGAACTCGGTCGGGCCGACCATCGACGAGGCCAACGCGCTGTGGCGGGAGCTGACCGGGCACGGCTACGAGGACTCCGCGCCGCTGCTGCGCGCCGCCTTCATCGACTACCTGATGAAGCACTGACCGGTGGCCGCCCGCCGGCCGACGGCGGCCGCGCGGACACGCAGGTTTGCCCGGCGCGGCGGCCCGGGAACTGACCGCTCCATGGCCCTCACCAACCGCCCCCGCACCGTCCCCCGGTACGGCACGGCCGCCGGCACCGGCACGCTCGCCGCGTTCCTGCTCGTCGCGGTCGGCGGCAGCCCGATGTACGGCGACTGGGCGCAGGGCCACACCGATCCGACCGGGGCCGGTGGCTGGTTCCTGCGGCTGCTGTCCTGGCCGGCCTGGCGGTGGCACGCCGACGAAGGGCTGCTCACCGCCAACCTGCGGGCGATCCTGCTGCTCGTGGTCGCCGCGGCGCTGCTCTACCTGCTGCCCGGCCCGCAGGTGGACCGGGTGGCGGCCTCGGGCAGCCAGTTCCTCTCCGGTTGGGGCGCGTACGCCCTCGCCGGCGGGATCACCGCGCTGCTCGCCACGCTCCTCGGGCCGCACGGCACGCTCTTCGCCGCCTTCCAGGCCGCGAGCAGCGGGGTCACCTACGGATTCTTCGCCGGCTGGATCGTCGGCCTGGCGAGCCTGGGTGGCCGGGCCTGAGCCGACGGGCCCGGACCGTCGGTGACCCGGCGCGCCGGTCGGTCAGGCGCCGTCCACCGCGCCCAGGCTCAGCACCCGGCTCCGCGCGATCAGCCCCACCGGGCTGCCGTCCTCGGTGACCAGCGCGTGGTCGGCGCCGGAGGTGAGCAGCGTGCCCAGCGCGTCGTAGGCCGAGTCGCCGAGCGGCACCGTGGGCAGGCCGGTCCCACCGTCGGCCGGGAGCGGGTCGAGCACCGCCCGGGTCAGCGGGGTGACCGCCAGCCGGCGGATGCCCCGGTCGGCGCCGACGAACTCGCGGACGAACGCCGACGCGGGCGAACCGAGCAGCGCGGCCGGACGGTCGTACTGCTCCAGCACGCCGCCCTCGGACAGCACCGCGATCCGGTCGCCCAGCCGTACCGCCTCGTCGAGGTCGTGGGTGACCAGCACGATGGTCTTGCGCACCTCGGCCTGGAGCCGCAGGAACTCCTCCTGGAGCCGGGTCCGGACGATCGGGTCGACGGCCGAGAACGGCTCGTCCATCAGCAGCACCACCGGGTCGGCGGCGAGGGCGCGGGCGACACCCACGCGCTGCCGCTGCCCACCCGAGAGCTCGTGCGGGTAGCGCCGGCCGAACTGCGCCGGGTCGAGACCCACCAGCTCCAGCAGCTCGCCGACCCGGGCGCGGGTGCGTTCGCGCGGCCAGCCGAGCAGCCCCGGCACGGTCGCCACGTTGGCGGCGACGGTCTGGTGCGGGAAGAGGCCGACGTTCTGGATCACGTACCCGATGCGGCGACGCAGGGTGACCGGGTCGACGCGGGTGACGTCGTCGTCGCCGAGCAGGATCCGGCCGTCGGTCGGCTCGATCAGCCGGTTGATCATCCGCAGCACCGTCGACTTGCCGCAGCCGGACGGGCCGATCAGCACCACCAGCTCGCCCGCCTCGACCTCCAGGCTCAGCTCGCGGACCGCCTCGGTGCCGTCCGGGTAGCGCTTGCGGATGCGCTCCAGCGTGATCGAGGCGGCGCCGTGACCGGCGGTGGTGCCCGGGGTAACGTCCACGTGTGTTCCTCCACCTGAGCTACCGGGCCGCCCCGGGCAATCCGTGGTTCTCCTGGCAGTACGTGCGGGACAACTCTGACACCATCCTCGCCGCGCTGCGCGAGCACACCTGGTTGACCGCCCGGGCCGTGGTGATCGCCGCGCTGGTGGCGTTGCCGCTCGCGGTGGCAGCGTACTGGTTCCGCTCGCTCGCCGCGTCGATCCTGGCGCTGACCGGGGTGCTCTACACGATCCCGTCGCTGGCGCTGTTCGCCTTCCTGGCGCCCTACCTCGGCATCGGGGCGATCACCGTGCTCACCGTGGTGGCGCTCTACGCGCTGCTGGTCATCGTGCGGAACACGCTGGCCGGCCTGAACCAGGTGCCACCGGAGGTGCGGGAGGCCGCCGAGGGCATGGGGTACGGCCGCTGGGGCCGCCTGTTCCGCATCGAGCTGCCCCTGGCGCTGCCGGGCATCCTCACCGGCGTACGGCTGGCCACGGTCTCCACCGTCGCGCTGGTCACCGTGGGCGTGGTGGTGGGTCGGGGTGGGCTGGGTCAGCTCATCTTCGCCGGCTTCCAGAACAACTTCTACAAGGCGCAGATCATGACCGGCACGGTGCTCTGCGTGCTGCTGGCGCTGGTGCTCGACCTGATCCTGGCGGGCGTGGGGCGGCTGCTCACGCCGTGGCTGCGCGGGCGGGTCTCATGAGCGCGCGGAGTGCAGCGCAGCGGAGCCCCGCAGTCGCGAGCGAGAGGCGCACACGGTGAACCCGGTAAAGCAGGCGGTGGTCTGGCTGAACGACCCGCTGAACTGGACCAATCCGGGCGGCGTGCTGGACCGGCTCGGCGAGCACCTGAGCATGTCCGCCCTGGCGGTGCTGCTCGGTTGCCTGGTGGCGTGGCCGATCGGTCTCTGGCTCGGCCACAGCGGCCGCGGCGGCGGGCTGGTGCTGCTGGTCTCCAACGTCACGTTGGCGATCCCGACCCTGGCCCTGCTGACCATCCTGCCGCTGACCTTCCTCGGGTTCGGCCGGTCGGCCGTGGTGGTGGCGCTCGCGGTCTTCGCGGTGCCGCCGCTGCTGGCGAACGCGTACACCGGGGTGCGGCAGGCCGATCCGGAGGCCCGGGACGCGGCGCGCGGGATGGGGCTCTCCGGTGGGCAGGTGCTGCGCCGGGTGGAGCTGCCGCTCGCGGTGCCCTACCTGGCGGCGGGTTTCCGCACGGCGGCCGTGCAGGTGGTGGCGACCGCGGCGCTGGCCTCGTTCGTCAACGGCGGCGGGTTGGGCCAGATCATCCGGGCCGGCTTCGGGCTGGACATCGCGGCCGGCGGCGGTCAGATCATCGCCGGCGGTGTGCTCGTGGCGGGCCTGGCGCTGCTGGTCGAGGGGATCCTCGCGGTGTTGGAGCGGGTGGTCACGCCGCGTCCGCTGCGGCGGGTCAGCCGGCGCGCGAACCGCCGTGCGGCCGCGGCCACGGCCGGCGGCTGATCGTCCGGCGACCCCTAGCCGGCCCGTCGGTGAGTCGGGCATCACAGCGGATCCGACCCGCTGGTGACGATCGGATGACGAAAACCGCTCCGAATTTGTCGGTCGGGTCCGGAGGATGTTGGGTGAAGTCACGGGCGACCGTCCGGATCGCCCGTCGGACACGCGGCCGGCCCCAGTGAGGGCCGCGCCGGGACACGGAAGGCGGGCACTGATGCGCGCACGTTCACGGCTGGCCGCGGGGGCCTTCGGCGCCCTCGCCGCGGCGGCTCTCCTCACCGGCTGCGGTGACGCCGGCTCGTCCGGCACCGACGCGCCCGAGGCGGGCTCCTCGGGCGCCGGTTGTGCCCCGGTGGCGGGTGACCAGCTGGTCGTCCTCACCGACGACAAGAAGCTCCAGAACACCGACAACGTCCTCCCCGCGATCAACAAGAAGGCGGCGACGCCGCAGCTCGTCGCCGCGCTGGACAAGGTCTCGGCGAAACTCGACACCCCGAAGCTGATCCAGCTCAACCGCGCGGTCGACGTCGACCGGAAGACGCCCCAGGTGGCGGCGCAGGAGTTCGCCGGCGCCAACGGCCTGACCGACGGCATCGAGAAGGGCCCGGGCGGCCAGGTGACGGTGGGCGCGGGCAACTTCAGCGAGAGCCAGACCGTCGCCGAGCTCTACAAGATCGCACTCACCGCGGCCGGCTACCAGGTCAAGGTGCAGACCATCGGCAACCGGGAGCTCTACGAGCCGGCGCTGGAGAAGGGGCAGGTCCAGGTCGTCCCGGAGTACGCCGCCACCATGGCCGAGTTCCTCAACACCAAGGCCAACGGCAAGGACGCCCAGCCGGTCTCCTCGCCGGAGCTGGAGAAGACCGTCGCCGCGCTCAAGACCGAGGGCGACAAGGCCGGCCTGGTGTTCGGCCAGCCCTCCCAGGCGCAGGACCAGAACGCGTTCGCGGTCACCAAGGCCTTCGCCGACAAGTACGGCGTCTCGACGCTCTCCGACCTGGCCGCGAAGTGCTCCGGGCAGGCCACCGTGCTCGCCGGCCCGCCGGAGTGCCCGCAGCGGCCGAAGTGCCAGGCCGGTCTCGTCGAGGTCTACGACTTCAAGGCCGGCTCGTTCAGCTCGCTGGACGCGGGTGGCCCGCAGACCAAGAACGCGCTGAAGACCGGCGCCGCCAGCGTGGGCCTCGTCTTCTCCTCGGACGCGGCGCTCGCCACGAGCTGATCCGTCGCCGCCGGCCGGTCCCACCGGCCGGCGGCGTTCCCGAGCGGGGTGTGCTGGTCAGCGACCGTGCATCCGATCGCGCCGACCCGTTCCCCTCCGGTGGAACTCTCGGTAATCTGCTCAGCCATGCCCGCCTCGGTCGCCCCCGCCGACAAGCGCACCCCGACGCCGCTGACCGTCCTGTTCTGGATCGGCGTGGGGTTCGCGCCGCTGGCGGCGCTCATCCTGCTGGTCGCCGACGGGAACGGCACGCTGCGCTTCGGTGCGGTGCTGGCGATCCTCGCCGTGGTGCTGATCGGTCTCTCCATCGCGTTGCGGGCGGAGAGCGGTTCCGGGGCCGCCGGGGCCGAGGAGTTGCGGGAGGAGCTGGAGCAGCTCCGGCGCGAGTTGCGGTCCGAGATCGTGGCCGCCGCCCAGCGCGGCAACCAGGCGCTCGACCAGGCCAGGCGGGCGGAGGAGACAGCCGGCGCGGTGCGTCGACGGCTCGACGCGGCAGCCGCGGGGCTGGCCGCCGCGCCCGCTGAGGAACGCTCGGGCGGCCGAGATCGGAAGAG
>NZ_CADEAU010000167.1 GCF_902825405.1 Micromonospora maritima
GATGCGCGGTTTGTGCGCTCACCGTGGTCGACAATGAGGACACTGTGGAACCCCCCTCTGAGCAGCCCGCTCCTCTGTGGCTCGCGCGGCGGTCCGCAGCAGCGGCAGGGGCGCGGCGGCGGGGCGCCCGCACCGGTCAACGACGCCATGGCGGAGGCGCTGCGCCGGGCCGGCCTGGCCTGACCTCGTCGCGGCCTGTCGAGCTGATATCACGAACGACTCAGCTCGACAGGGTCCGGCGAGGGGAGCCGACGGGCGGTCGCGTCCTGGCCACAGGCGACCAGGCACGGCGGCGGGGCGGGCGACGCGGCGGGTGGGCCCGGTCGGCGGCCGCCATGACGACGATCGCGCCGCGACCACCCGGACGCGGTGCACGAACGCTCCTCCCGCGCCCCGCTGCGGGGACCGGACCGGTCGGACGGCGCGAATGTCGGCGTACCCTCTGCGGTGTGGGCGGGGAGGACGACGCGCGGTGGCGGGAGCGGCAACGTCACGCGGTGCGGGCGCACGCGGAGGCCGACGCCCGGGAACGCGCGGCGGAGCAGGCGCGGGCCGCGGAGCTGGTGGCCCGGTTCGCCGCCGAGGCCCTGCGGCGGGGGTTGGGCACCGACCGGTTGACGGCGACCGGCCACGACGGGCGTTCCCGCTACCGCACCCGGCTCACCGGCTGGTACGTGGACCGCGCCCGTAGCCGGGCGGTGGACACCGAGGGGCGGTTCTACCTGCTCACCGTGCCGCCGAGCCTGCGTTCCCGGCTGCTCGGGGCCGAGCCGCGGCCGACCGCGCCACCGCTTGTCGTCGGGCGGGGTGGCCGGGACGGCGAGTCGGTGCCGCTGGCGACGCTGCTCAGCCGGCGTCTCGAGGCGGGCGACGACTGGCGCTGACCGGTGCCGGGCCACGGTCGACCCGCTGTCGCGGCACCGCGTGCGCGGCCCGTCGTGCCACGAGCCGCCACCAGCACAGCTGGACGACGAGCGTGAGCAGTCCGGCCAGCACGATCGCGGCCAGGTTGATCACCAGTTGCAGGGCGGACCCGGCCGCCTCGGGCCACACCCCGTACGCGGTCGCGACGGCCACGTTCGCCGCGGCCGGCACGGTGGTCACGGAGATCAGCACCCCGACCAGCGAACCGGACTTCTTCGAGGTCAGCGACAGCATGCCGGCGACACCGGCGAGCAGCCCGACCACCCAGGAGAGGGCGTCCGGGCGCCAGATGAAGTCGGTCAGCGGCCGCTCGGCCAGCAGCATGCCCCGGTCGACGAGCCCGGCCGCGTCCAGCGCCCAGGTGCTCAGCACGGTGGCCACCATGGCGGCGAGGAAGCCCACCGTCAGGGCCTGCACCGACCGGCCGATGACCGGCGGCTGACGCCGCAGCAGCGCCACGCAGAGCGCGGCGAGCGGCCCGAACTCGGGGCCGACCACCATCGCGCCGACGATCAGGATGGGCTGGTCCAGCAGCACGCCGATGCCGGCGATCATGGTGGCGACCACGATCAGGGCGAGGAAGGTGCCGCTGAGCACGGTCTGCTCGCCGGTCTTCGCGGCGATCTCGTCCCACACCACGGCGTCCTCGCCGTGACCCGGGGCCTCGGCGGCGGCCCGGTCCGCCGCCGCGGACACGGTCAGCTCCACGTCGTCCGCGGCGATCGCGCCATTCGCCTCGATGCCCAGGTCCTGGAGCCGGCGGAGCACGGCGTCGGCGCTCTCGCGGACCACGTCGCAGGTGATGTAGTCGCCGGCCGGCTGGCGGGCGACGCCGGCCAGGACCACGAGATGGGTCACGCCCGGGTCGGTCGACAACAGGTCGACGACCGCGGCCGACCGCTCCGCCGGCGCGATCACCCGCAGATGAAGCATGACCACCTCCGGCTCACCCGACGGCACCGCGCCGCCGGCGGCACTCTACCGGGTGGGAGCTGGACATCTTTGCCCGGCGAGGGCAACACCGGCCCCGTACTGCGTCGTTGATCCTCGGTAGACCCGACCCGATCAATACGAAACATCCACAGGAATACCTCTTTCGCCGTTATAGAGGCATTTCTCTGGTAGAACGCAGTCCGGGTGCCTCGCTCCCGACCGAAGGCAGGATTCGTGAACCCCAGTCAGACACGGCCGTCCGTACCGGCGGCCGCCCCGCCCCGCGACGAGCCCGGAAGGATCTTCCTCTCCGCGCCGGACGTCGGGCCGCTGGAGGAGTCGTACCTGATCCGGGCGCTGCGCTCGGGCTGGGTCGCGCCGGTCGGCCCCGAGCTCGACGGATTCGAGCGGGAGATCGCGGAGCGGGTCGGCACGCGCGGCGCCGTCGGACTCAGCTCCGGCACCGCCGGGCTGCACCTGGCCCTGCTGGCGCTCGGTGCCGGCCCGGGAACCGTCGTCGTGGTGCCCACGCTGACGTTCGCCGCCACCGCGAACGCGGTGGTCTACACCGGAGCCGAGCCGGTCTTCGTCGACTGCGAGCCGGCCACCGGGAACATCGACCCGGACCTGCTCGCCGCCGCCCTGGACGACCTGACCGGCGCCGGCCGACGCGTCGCCGCCGTCGTACCGGTCGACCTGTTCGGCGGTTGCGCCGACTACTCCCGCATCCTGCCGCTCTGCGCCGCCGCGGGCGTGCCGGTGCTGGAGGACGCCGCCGAGGCGCTCGGCGCCACCCGGCACGGGCGCGCGGCCGGCTCGTTCGGCCGGGCCGGCGTCTTCTCCTTCAACGGCAACAAGATCATCACCACCTCCGGCGGGGGCATGCTCGTCTCCGACGACCTCGACCTGCTGGACCGGTGCCGTTACCTGTCCACCCAGGCGCGGCAGCCGGTCGCGCACTACGAGCACACCGACATCGGATACAACTACCGCCTGAGCAACCTGCTGGCCGCCGTCGGCCGGGCCCAGCTGCGACGCCTCGACGGCATGCTGGGCCGCCGCCGGGAGCTGCGCGAGCACTACGGCAAGCTCTTCGCCGGGCGTCCGGGCGTACGGCTGCTCGGCGCCGACGACCCGGGCGCGAACTGCTGGCTCACCGTGGTCACCGTCGACCCGACGCGGGCCGGCTGGCACGCGGACGACCTGGCCCGGCACCTCGCCGCCGAACGGATCGAGAGTCGTCCGGTGTGGAAGCCGCTGCACCTGCAACCCGTCTTCGCCGGCCGGGAGGCCGTCCTCACCGGCGCCGCCGAGCGGCTCTACACCGACGGTCTCACCCTGCCCAGCGGATCCGGGATGACCGACCAGCAGGTCAGCCGCGTCCTCGACGTCACCGCCCGGTTCCTGGAGGCACGGGCGTGAGCGCGGTGGCCCCCGGTCGGCGGGACGGCCTGCGCGTGGCGGTCCTGATGAAGACCAAGGACGGCGGGCTGTGGGTGCTGCCGCAGGTGGAGGAACTCCGCCGACGCGGCCACGAGGTCGTCGTGGTCCTGCCACCCGGCGCCGGCCGGCTCACCGCGGAACTGCACCGCCGCGGGTTCCCGGTGGTCGACTCACCCTTCGACTTCGGGTTCCGGCCACGCCCGGCGACGCTGCGCGGGCTGTGGCGGCTGCGCCGGCTGCTCCGCCGGCTCCGGCCCGACGTGCTGCACTACCACCTGTACGCCTCGGCGCTCGCGGCGCGCCTCGCCACGCCGGGACTCCCGCTGCGCCGGGTGCACATGGTCGCCGGCCCGCTGTTCCTGGAATCCCCGCTGATCCGGCCGCTGGAACGTCTGCTGTGGCGGCTCGACCACGTCACCATCTGCGGTACGGGGCACACGTCGCGCCTCTACGGCGCGCTCGGGTGCCCGGCCGACCGCCGCCCGGTGGCCACCTACGGCGTCGACCCGGACCACTTCGCCCCGGACCGGCCGACGGACCGCGCGCACGTGGGCGGGCACGGCGCCGACGACGTCCGGACCCGCGCCGAGCGGCGCGCGAAGTCGCGTGCCGACCTCGGCATCGACGCGGAGAGCTTCCTGGCCGTCATGGTGGCCTACGTCTACCCGCCGAAACGTCTGGCGCACCGCGGTCAGGCGATCAAGGGCCACGCGGTGCTCCTGGCGGCCTGGCGTGCCTTCCACGCCAGGCATCCCGACAGCCACCTGCTGCTGGTCGGCGGCGGATGGACGGCAGCCGGCGAGGCGCACCGCGACGACCTCGTCCGCCGCTTCGAGGTCGACACCGACCGGAGCGTGACCTGGCTCGCCGGCGTCGACGACGTGCGCCCCTGCTACCAGGCCGCCGACGTGAGCGTGAGCCCCTCCCTGTCCGAGGGGCACGGCGCGGCCTGCGAGGCGAGCGCGATGGGACTGCCGTGCATCGTCAGCGACGCCGGTGGGCTTCCCGAGACGGTCGACGAGACGTCCGGCTGGGTCGTGCCCCGCGCCGACGTGTCCGCCCTGACCGACGCGCTGGAGACGGCGTACCGGGAGTTCGCGACGGGTCGGCTCGGCCGCCGCGGCGGCCGGGCCCGGGAGCGCGCCGTCCGGCTCTTCGACAACCGGCTGGCCGCCGCCACGGTGGCGGACGTCATCGAGCGGGTGGGCCGGGGAGGCCACTGATGCGCGTCGTGGTCGCGACCGAGTCCCGGTGCCTACGGACCCCGGACGGGCGGGTCTGGATCCAGGCCGGGCCGGACCACCGGATCTGGGCACGCTACCTGTCGGTCTTCACCCACGTCCGGATCGTCGCCCGGGTGCTCGACGTGCCGGTGACGCCCGCGGGCGCCCTGCGCGTGGACGGCGACGGGGTCGAGGTGTGGCCGGTGCCCTACTACGTCGGGCCCCGGCAGTACCTGCTGCGCCGGCCGTCGATCGAGCGGGCCGTACGGGCCGCGACGACCCCTCGCGACGCGGTGATCCTGCGGGTCCCCTCCCCCATCGGCTCGCTGCTGGCCGACGCGCGGGAGCAGCGCAGCCTGCCCTACGCGCTCGAGGTGATCGGCGATCCGTACGACGTGTTCGCCCCCGGGGTGGTCCGGCATCCGCTGCGGCCCGTGCTGCGGCACACGTCGGTCCGGCGGCTGCGGCAGCAGTGCCGCCGCGCCGCCGCCGTGGCGTACGAGACGGAACGCCACCTGCAAGGGCGGTACCCGGCGCGACCCGGCGTACCCACGGCCGCGGTCTCCAGCGCGGACCTGCCACCGGCGGCGTACGTGCCGCTGCCCCGGCCCGCCCCGGAGCCCGGGCGGATCCCGCGGATCGTCTCGATCGGTTCCCTGGAGCAGATGTACAAGGGTGTCGACACGCTCCTCACGGCGCTGGCCCACCTGGCGGCCATCGGCCTGCGGCCCCGACTGGTGCACGTCGGCGACGGACGGTTCCGTCCGCAGCTCGAACACCTCGCCGACCGGCTGGGTGTGGCGGAGCAGGTGACGTTCGCCGGCATCCTGCCCACCGCCGAGGACGTCCGTCGGCAGCTCGACGCCGCCGACCTGTTCGCCATGCCGTCCCGGACCGAGGGACTGCCCCGGGCGCTGATCGAGGCGATGGCCCGCGGTCTGCCCGCCGTCGCCTCGACGGTGGGCGGCGTCCCCGAACTGCTGGCCGCGGAGGACCTGGTCCCGCCCGGCGACGCGGAGGCGCTGGCGACGGCGATCCGGGCCTGCGTCACCGACCCGGGCCGGATGGCCGCGGCCTCCGCCCGCAACCTCACCCGGTCCCGCGACTTCTCCGCCGAGTCCCTGACCCCGCGCCGGACGGCCTACTACCGGGCGGTCGCCGAGGCGACCGACGGCGCCGGCCGGGCGCCCCGAGCCGGCGGTCCCGTCACCTCGGCCACCAGATAGGAGAACCGTCCTTGCTCACCCACGGCCGACCGACACCCACGCCCGGTCCGTCCGCACCGGCCCGGTACACCGTGATCCGGGTGTTCGGCGCGCTGGACATCGGCGGCGCGGAGCTGCGCACCATCGACCTCCTGCCGACGCTGATCGCCGCCGGCGCGGACGTGCACTTCGTCACCCTGAGCGGACGGGCCGGGGTGCTCGCGCCCGACGTCGAGCGCCTGGGCGCGCGCGTGCACCCGCTCCCGTTGGACCTCCGCTTCCCCGTCCGGTTCGTCCGGCTGCTGAGGCGGCTCCGGGCGGAGGTGGTGCACTCCGACGTCGCCACCTTCTCGGGCGCGCTGCTGCTGCTCGCCGCCGTCGCACGCACCCCGGTGCGGATCGCGCACTTCCGCAGCGACGGCGACGGCCGTGCGGACAGTCTCCGTCGCCGCCTGCAACGCCGGGTCATGCGACGGCTGATCGACAGGCACGCCACCGACATCGTCGCCGTGTCGCCCGGCTCCCTCACCTACGGATACCGGCCGGGCTGGGAGTCGGACCCGCGCTGCCGGGTCATACCCAACGGGCTGGACCTGGCCCGACTCGCCCGTCCCACGGACCTCGATCTCCGCACGGCCGTCGGCGCGGTGCCCGGGGACGTGGTCTGCCTGCACGTGGGACGAGCGTCGCCGGAGAAGCGGCGTTGGCTGCTCCCACCGGCGGTGGCCGCGCTGGAGTCGTTCGGCGTGTCCGCGCGGCTGGCGTTCGCGGGCGCCCACGACGCCGAGGACGACGCCCGGGTACGCCGGGCGGCCGAGACCCACCGGGTCGGTGACCGCGTGCGCCTGCTCGGCCCGCGCGACGACGTCGGCGCCCTGATGCGCCAGGCGGACGTCGTCCTGCTCCCCTCCGACCGGGAAGGGCTCCCCGGCGTCGTGCTGGAGGCCCTGGCGACGGGTACCAGGGTGGTCGCCTCGGATCTGCCCGGTGTGCGCTTCATCGCCGAACACCTGCCCGGGGTCACCGTCGTGGCCCGCGACGCCGCGCCGGACGAGTGGGCGAAGGCGATCTGCGAGGCCACCACCGGCGCGGGCGCCGACCGGGACGTCGACGCCGCCGTGCGCGCGTTCCGGTCGAGCCTGTTCTCCCTCGACTCGGCGGCGCTCGCCCACCTGTCGATGTACCGCAGGCACCTGCCGGCCGTGTCCGCCATCCGTCCGCGGGTCGGCCGGCCCGGGACGGGGGTGGCGTGATGTGTGGCATCGCCGGCACCGTGTCGCTGGACCGGCCCGATCCCGAGCTGGTCCGGCGGATGTGCGACGCCATCACCCACCGGGGTCCCGACGCCGCCGGGCTGCACGTCGACGAGCACGCCGCGCTCGGCATGCGTCGCCTGGCCATCATCGACGTCGCCGGCGGGCAACAGCCGGTCCGCAACGAGGACGGCTCGGTCGTCGCGGTGTTCAACGGTGAGCTCTACAACTTCGCCGAGCTGCGCGCGGAGTTGGTCGGCCGGGGACACCGGTTCGACAGCCAGGGTGACTCCGAGTGCCTGGTGCACCTCTACGAGGAGCACGGCGACGCGCTCGTGCACGAGCTTCGCGGCATGTTCGCCTTCGCCATCTGGGACGTCCGGCGGCAGCGGCTGCTGCTCGGCCGGGACCGGGTCGGCAAGAAGCCGCTCTACTGGCGCGCCGACGGGGCGGACATCTCCTTCGGGTCCGAGGTGAAGTGCCTGCTCCAGGACCCGAAACTGGTCCGCCAGGTGGACCTCACGGCGCTGCACCACTACCTCACCTACCAGTACGTGCCGGCACCGTGGTCCATCTACCAGGGGGTGCAGAAGCTCCCACCGGGTCATCTGCTCTCCTGGGAGGACGGCCGGACGGAGGTGCGCCGGTACTGGCGGCTCGACTGCACGCCGCACCCGGTGACCGACGAGCGGGAGGCGGCCGCGGAGCTGCGCGAGCGGCTTCTCGACGCGGTACGCGTACGCCTGGTCAGCGAACGGCCGCTCGGCGCCTTCCTGTCCGGCGGGGTGGACTCGTCGGCCGTGGTGGCCGCGATGGCCCGCCTGACCAGCGCGCCGGTGAAGACGTTCAGCATCGGCTTCACCGAGGCGCGGTTCGACGAGCGGGCTCACGCGCGGGTGGTCGCCCAGCGGTATGCGACGGACCACCACGAGCTGGTGGTGACCCCGTCCTGCGTGGACCTGCTGCCGACGCTCACCTGGCACTTCGACGAGCCGTTCGCGGACTCGTCGGCCATCCCGAGCTTCCTGGTCGCGCAGCTGACCCGGCAGCACGTGACGGTGGCGCTGAACGGCGACGGCGGCGACGAGTGCTTCGGCGGCTACCAGCGGTACGCGCTGATGCAGGCGTTGGGCACGGTGCCGGGCTGGATGACGCCACGGGCCCTGCGGGGGATCGGCGACGGGTTGGTCAGGCGCACCACCGCCGGCTCCCGGCCCCGGGCGCTCGGCCGGGTGCTGCAACTCCTGGGCCAGCCCCCGCTGGCCCGCTACGGCGCGCTGACGTCGATCTTCCCGCCGGCGCAGCAGCTCGACCTCTACACCGACGACCTGCGGGAGCAACTCGTCGGCGTCGACCCGTGGTCGCTGCTCGCCGAGGCGTACGGCGCGTCCGGGGCCACCGACCCGGTGGGTCGGCTCATCGACGCCGACGTGAACACGTACCTCCCGGGCGACCTGCTGGTGAAGGTCGACATCTCCACGATGGCGAACTCGTTGGAGGCACGGTCCCCGTTCCTCGACCACCATCTGATGGAGTGGGCGGCGCACCTGCCGACCCGGCTGAAGGTCCGCCGTGGCCGGACCAAGCACCTCCTCAAACAGGCGATGGAGCCGTGGCTGCCGGCGCAGCTGATCGACCGGCCGAAGATGGGCTTCGCCGTGCCGCTCGGCCACTGGCTCCGCGGCGAGCTGCGCGACCTGGCCTGGAGCGTGCTCACCGACGGGACCGCGCGGTCCCGTGGACTGTTCCGGCCGCAGGCGGTCACCGACCTCCTCCAGCGGCACGCGGCGGGCGACGACGAGAGCCACCGGATCTGGACGCTGCTCCAGTTCGAGCTGTGGCACCGCCACTGGCTGGACGACGCGGCGACCCGGCCGCCGGTGCCGACGGGCGGGTGCCTGCTCGCGCCGCGACCGTGACCGGGCGGCACACGCGTCCCCGGGCACCGCTGGGTCAGGCGGCCCGCAACGCCGCGTCCCGCATCCTGGTGGTGGGGCTGAACGCGGCGGCGGGGATCGTGACGGCACGTGCGCTGAACCCGGACGGACGCGGCATCTCCGCCCTGGCGATCGCGGTGGCCGGGGCCACCGTGTCGCTCGGCTTCCTCTCCGTCGAGCAGGCGCACGTCCAGCTCTGGAAGGGTCGTCGGGACGCGGTCATCGCGAACAGCGTGCTGCTCGGCCCGGCCGTCGGGGTGGTCGCCGCGATCGTCGGCACCGCCGTGGTCTGGCTCGGCGCCCACTTCGGTGTCCTGGACGTGCACCCCGGGATCCTGCTGCTGGCGCTCGCCGCGGTGCCGGCCTCGGTCACCGGGCTCTACCTGAGCACCGCGCTGGTGCTCGACGCCCGGGTGTCCCTGGTCAACCGCGCGATGGTGTGGGTCGGCGTCCTCCAGTGCCTGGTGACCTTCCAGATGGCCCTGACCGGTTCGCTCACGCCGGGCTCGGTGGTGGCGATCTGGAGCGGGTCCGCGTTCGCCATGCTGATGGTGCTGCTGGCCGGCGCCCGGCCGGCGCTGCGGCGACGCGACCCCACGCTGGCCCGACAGGCCCTCGCGCTGGGTCTGCGCCTGCACCCCGGGTCGGTCGCGCTGTACCTCACCTACCGGCTCGACGTGCTCGTGCTCGGTGCGCTCGCCACCCCGACGGCCGTCGGGCTCTACGCCCTGGCGGTGACCGTCGGAGAACTCACCCGGATCCCCACCGAGGCCGTACGCGGGGTCTTCCTGCCCCGTCAGGCCGAAGGGGACCGAGCCGCCTCGGCGGACGTGACGGCCGTCGCGACCCGCGTGTCGGTGGCCCTGGCGGCGGTGTGCGTCGGCGGGCTGTGCCTCGTCGCCCCGGTGTTGATCCCGCTGGCCTACGGGCACGACTTCGCGGACAGCGTCAACGCCCTGTACGCGCTCGGCCCCGGCCTGTTCATGGTGCAGGCGGGCCGGCAGATCGGCGCGTACCTGATCAAGCACGACCGCCCGTTCGTCGTCTCCGCCCTGCCCACCGTGGCGGTGCTGGCCAACGCGGGCGCCAACCTGCTCCTGATCCCCCGGTGGGGGCTCATCGGCTGCGGGTTGTCGGCGTCGCTCGGCTTCACCCTGATGACCGTCGGGCAGGCGGTCCGTTTCTGCCGCACCACGGGCGTCCGGTGGCACCGGCTCCTGCCCGGTCCGGGTGACGTCGTCCTGGTCCGCCAGCGGCTCGCCTCGCGGCGGCCCGCCACGGCCGTCGCGGTGCCCGAGCACTCGCCGCGGCAGCGGTCGACCGCCGGGACGACGGCGACGGACGGGGACCTCGTCGCGACCCCCGCCGATCCGGACGGACGCCGCTAGCTCGCGGGCCGGCTCCGGATCCCGGCGGGCTCCAGGCTCTCCGCAGGCTCCGGCTGTCAGCGGGTGACGGCGACCGTCCGCCGGTG